>JAUWMM010000029.1 GCA_030613145.1 Desulfobacterales bacterium
CCTGGTATCTCGGCTCCTCAATGCGTTCCCCTTTGCAACGGGGGCAGCGGCCCGGCCTGGTAAACCGTTTTCGCTTGTCAAACACATACCCGCACACAAGGCATCGTGAGGGGATTACGACCAAACTCTGCCTTTGTGAGACAACGGAACGTGCGATGTGGGAAAGATGACCATAGACCTCTTTTTCCTGAATGTGCAGCATTTGGGACAGCCCCCTGGCACTATGCACTCCCTGAGACAACAACGCTATCATATGCTGGCGAACAGTTTGCATTCCCCTCTAACCACAACCCAGACAGGCCGGAACCAAAAAAGATTTGATGCTAGTTCCTGGATTCTTGATACTGGATAATCCTTGTTACCTATGTTTTCGGTTGCTCAAATCCAGCATCCAGTATCAGATTTTATTATTCCTCCAAGGCACTTGCAGGAATAAATCTGCCGGAAAAAACACGAAACTCATTACTTGACGGTCTCGTAAAAAGTCTGATTAAGTCAATGTGTCATTTCGACCGTAGGGAGAAATCTTATGTTTTCAGTAAGTTATTTCGTAGAGATTTCTCGCTTCGCTCGAAATGACAGGTTATTGGGACTTTTTACGAGTGCATCATTACTTGCGAACTATTATTTTACTACGCCACCTGTCCACGATATCTTTGGAGTCGATTGCCCCGATCCCTTTGACTGCGAAGAATTCATCAAGTTCATACCGATTGCCGCACTGCCACCAGTCTTTCAAGATTTTGCCTGCCTCAGGCTTGAACATCCAGTCGTGACCCAGAGTTTGTGCCAGCATCTTTTCCATTGTCGCCTCAGCCAGCCATGAAACCACATAGTCCAGGGCGTAAAATTCCGGTACAAGATCAAAGAGGTGGGTTTCAGGTCGGTAGGAAAAGCCAGTATGTTTTTCCAAAAGACGGGCGTAAATCTCTCCGTTTGCGATCTTTTTTTCCTTGAACATCTCATATTCGGCCAGAAACTTACTTACGTACCTCCTGAAAACGGAGAGGTCCTTTAAGACCTTGTAAAAAGATATTTCTTCTATCTCTTTGGATGAAAGACCCAAGTGTCTTTCAAGAAAAAATGGAGAAAAGCACATGTTTTGGAGCAAGAACGCATAGGTTTCCGAAAGCGTATTTGAAGTGAAGAAATCCTTTTCTGCCGAAGGAAGCTCTGGCGATGTGAACACATTACTAAGGGTATGGCCCATTTCATGGAACAGGGTTTCAAGATCAATCCAGCCACCCTGTGGGTTCATGACAAGGTGGATTTCGTCTGGTATCCTCAAAGCAAAACTCATGGCCTGAGCCCCTTTTTTGGGCGAATGACTCATGTCAAGACAAAGCCCCGGCATGTTCTTGACCTGTATTCCCCATTGATTGAAAAAATCGAGATGATCACTCAAGGGGATTTGATCTGGAAAAAGGTAGTCAAATTCAGCCAGGCCGAGCATGTAGATCGCATCAAATCTATTTAGTTCATACAGCGGTACCCCCAGACTCCTTTGAGCCCAGGCTTCCATAGCTTCAAAGTATAATGTGTCGGTCTCCCGCAATATTTCTTCAAGCTTAGGCACGTATGCTTCATAGTCAACAAGCTTCTTGTTGCGACAATACCCCGGATAGTCTTTGTATCCGAATTCATCTTCAAGCAACTCGAGAAGGAATTCCCAAACGCCCAGGCTAAAGGGTTTCAAAAACTTACAAAGGCTGCTTGACTCATCTTCGATTATTCTGCGCTTCGCCAAATCGCTTCGCTTCTGGCACCACGAGAGAATATCGTTGAAGTAAATCTTTTCTCCGTCGACGTGGACGGCAGCTCCCTTTATCCAGGCAAATAACTCATTTTCAAAGGGCGATATGCGGTATTGTAAATAATGGTCCAGTAGAGCGTGAAAAACTCTTCGCTTGTGTCCCGTCTCTCTTCCAGAAGCATGCAGCCCTTTTATAGTAGTCGGGTTAAGTATGTCATAGAATCCATCATATACTTTGTGATTGGGCGTCAGGGACTCATTTCCCTTCCACAGGTTCAGGGCCCTTGAGGTCAAACGGTAGTTCAGTGTCAAAAGGGCCCTCTCGATTTGTTGCATGCCCGTGAAACCTTTCTAAAGAGGCTTGGTCCATTCTTGTTGGACGGGAATATCGTACAGAAAAGACAAGGGGCCGGCAAAGATCATGAGGGTGATTATCCAGAGGATCAAGGCAGAGATCAGAATAATAAAGGTCGCCTTGCCCCTGTTTAAAAGATAAACTTCCTGCGCAGCCACAATTGAGATAACAACGCTCCATATGGTAATAGCCAGGCCGGCAAACGGTATGACAACGGCCAAATCGATAATACTGCTAAGTGCTATAATCCGGACAAAACCCATAAATTCTTGTTTGCCTTTTGAGTAACCACAAAAAATATGGACTAACCCTGCAAAAAGAAAAAGTGCGAAGATAGAAAAAAGGGCACCAACCAAAAGCCCGGCGGGGTTGTTGCCCGGGATAAAGGCCAATGCTCCGCCTATGGCGGCTACAGCGATGCCAAACCTTATGGCATTGGGGTCTCCGGCTACTTGTGACATTACAGATTGGTTAAGCTTTACAATTTCAATGGCCTTTTTGAGATAGTCGAGTGTACTGGCAGGTTCAAATTGACCTGCACTCTGGTTTTGCATACCTTTGTCTCCTAACCCGGATAAACTGGAACCAAAAAAGATTTGATGCTGGTTCCTGGATTCTTGATACTGGATAATCCTTGAATCCAGCATCCAGTATCAGATTTTATAGTTCTTCCAAGGCGCTTGCAGGAATAATTCTGCCAGAAAAACACGGATTTTACAACTAGTGCCCACCCACGAATCATAAAAACTCAATGGGCACAAGAGTAAGTTTCCAATTCAGAAATGAGCAATTTTCCGCAAGGTCAAGGAAAACAAGGGGATGCGCGGAGGCGTACCGAGGTACGTCGCACAAGCAACCCCGCAGTTTGACGCCGATTCAGCCGTTCAGCCGTCGCAGCCAGTGCTTTGGCGAAGTCGGCTCGTAGCCAAGGAGGCTACTAAGGCGCAGTCGGCGATTGCGGAAAAAGGCCATTTATGGATGGAAACCTAACGGATTAATGATTATTAACCATTACGCCTGAACCTTTGATCTGCTCTAATCCTATGTGCTTTATCTGCTTTTTTGGAAAGCCACCCTGTTCGTACAACCTCTCGTACATCAAACTCAGGGACAAAAGGTTTTATGTCCAAAAGTGGAGTTCCATCTACTACGTCGACATCTTCAATGAAAAGGGTGCAGCCTTGTATTTTTACAAACCTAACCACAGAGATCCCTATCGGGTTCGGGCGCTTGGGAGCTCTTGTGGCAAATACCCCACGCACTTTATCGTCCATGAAGGGCTTCACCTGTAAGGAGTATCCTTTTGATAGGTGAAAATGGTAGATCAAAAAAATATGGGAAAACCCCTCAAGATCTTTAAGCCCATCCTGATACCTTGAGTCCATTTCCACGGTTCCGCCAACTCCTTTTGCACCAACCGTCTGTATGGGCATCCCTTTAACATTTTTGAAAGGAGAATGCACAACGCCTACAGGTGTGTATCTTATTTCTCTCATTTTTTTGATACCCCGAATGTAGCTGTCTTTACCCTGCATTTAACAGGATAATGGATTGATAGATCGGACTAACTGGGGAAATGGGGCTTTTTAAATGCAGTGCGGAACAAACCTGGAGGGATTTGTTTTTGAGCCCTTCCGAATTTCATGAGCTGCTTCGGTCATCCTGCTTAAGCAGAATCTCTCTCTCCTTGTGGCTGACCGGTTTTGTCTCGGGACGTTTTTCCGGTGGGGCTTCAAAACAGATCCTGTTTTTGCCGTTCTTCTTTGCTTCGTAAAGGGCCCTGTCTGCCATGTTGACAAACTCACCGGCCTCCTGTTTGGAATCTGGCTGGTATTCTGCCAATCCTATGCTTGCGGAAACAGCTTCGTCCATCTTCCATGGTATCCTGGACATGGATTCCCTGAGTCGTTGTCCGATGCGCATGGCATCAAAAAGGCCCGTCGCCGGCATTATAACTGCAAACTCATCGCCCCCATAACGGCAAAGGATATCTATCGGTCTCAATTTCTGACCAATGGTACGGGCCACTTCCACGAGGAAGTTATTTCCTGCCACATGCCCATAGGTATCGTTCAATAGCTTGAAGTTGTCGAGGTCAATCATCATAAGCGAACATGAATGCCCGGTCCGCTGGGTTCGTGCAATCTCGATCTCAAGTTGTATGGTAAAGAAACGATAGTTATAGAGGCGGGTGAGTTCATCGGTCAGGCTCAGGGACCTCAGATGCTTGTTTTCTTTCTCAACCTCAGCAAGTGTCCTGATCAGGTCGCCATCGATGTCAACAACGGTGTCAGTGGCCTGCAATAAGGCATCCCTTTCAGAATCGGACAAATCTTCTGCCAGCAAGATAAATGCTTCTGGTTTCCGGTTCGTTCTCAAATTTAGGCAGGCCGATATGGTGCCGTGAGTTTTGAGGATGTGTGCGATATTTGAAGGGTGTTGGGTGTTTGAGGCAGCGGCCTTGGGGTTGGGTGTTTTCGGACGTGGTTTATCCGCAGAAGTCATGTCTCGGTGCAGGTTAGACTTTGAAGAAGACATCCAAACCTTTCAGGTCTAGTTGCTATAAACCCGTGCCGTGCATAAGAAATACCAAGTGCTCACGGGTATGTTCAATAAGCATCCAGCTTTATGATGAAGATAATATATTGTAGAAAGTGCCAAGGGTCAAGGGAAAAGAGACTCATAGTCGGGACAGCCGAAGAGATGCGGCGCAGTGCATGCCAAGGCAATGAGCAAGAGGTGACCGTTGTGAGTCGTCGAAAGGCAGACCTTGAGGACTTTGAAGTGATAGGCCTAATTGAGTTTTTGTTGACCTCGACCTTCTAGAATTTCTAAACCTACTAAATAATGACCCCTGAATCGGCCCTGATCATTCTTGGTGATATGTAGAATCGCTGTTTCCAGACACTCAGGGGAATATGCTGCACCGGTGGTGTAGTATTTCATATTCAATGTGTCCCCCACCTTTAACCGAGGCAAAATATTTGAGTCTTCCTTGACCAGAACGCACATGGGCGTTGACGAGATGTTCCAAATCTTGAATTGATAAGCAATTTCGAGCCCATTAATTGAAAATTCTACGCTGTGGTATGGATTGGTGTGCTCTATAGGCCCGGTTCTTCTCCCTACTTGTTCCTTGGTCACGGCAGATTCTTTCATGTATTGCTCCTTGCAGATTATTTTATTATGGCTAGGTCTTCGTTTTTTTGCTGTCTTCCATAATGTGCAAGCATGCAAAATTAATGCCGAAACGAGATGCTGTGAACAGGTTCCATAATTGAATAGAAGCTGTTTCAAATCCCCTTGATGAGTCCATTTTGGCCAAAAGGTCTTGGCGAAGCGCCAAAAATTGTAACTGTTTGAGGGCGTTAGCCCGAGTTTTAAAATTGTGGCGATATTAGCTTAGAACTTTAATGCCCATGAAGTGCTCCTATCTGATACCTCGCGGGAAGGTTGTTGCCCCATTTACCTATCCGAATTGATTGACTTTTTTTCAACACCCCGCTGTTTGAGGCGGGATTAACGCATAGTGCCCTCTCCCCCCTTCGGGTCTGAGGCCTCAGGGTCGAAGACAGGCCGAATGTAGCTCAGACCGAAGGGGGCCAGGGGTGAGGGGGTATAAATGGTATTCCATTGTGATACCCCGTCCGCTTGCGGCGGGGAGTTTCATTGACTTTAGGATGGCTTTGTATTATTCAAAAATTATGACGAAAGAGAAACTGATCGGAATCATTCAGGGGATTTTGGGGACTGAAGTTGATCTAAGTTTTCTGCTGCAACTAAAGAAAAGTGAGCTTGAGACCCTGGTGGCGTGCATCAGGGCGCGTATTGATCAATCCGGGAAATAAGCTTTGATTTTACATGAATTACCACTGTGATTAGGCGTGGTAATACGGATTTCATCTGACGGATTCCAGTTTCAATTTTGTTCTAAAATCTTTTCCAAAACCATCCAATAGCGACTGCAGCAGAAACAGCAAAGAGCAAAGATTCCGTTGGGTGGACATTTGTTGTTTCTTCCTCCTCTCCGAAAGCCTGCAAGATGTTGCTGCCTCCACTTGAATTGACACAAAGCCACGACTCGGTTATGTTCCACGCCTTAGATTTATCAAACAACGTACTAGACCAAGCGAAAAGGGATTTGGGCAACAGCCAGTTAAAGTGTTACCCTGTCTTTTGTTGTTGTTTATAAGATAGCCCATCAAGGGCCGTTTTTCGGAAGGGTGTTGCGGGTCGTAATGGTCAAAAAACAGGACTCTGGCGGAGGGAAATGATGAGAAATAAAGTAAAAGGTGCCTGCTTGCGTTTAGTTACGCTGTTTTTTCTTGTTGCGGCTGTAATGGTGCTGACTGCCGTGGCATCAGAGGCCCAGGAGACCCAGGAGCCCCAGTCGTTATTGACACTCAAGCAGAGTATTGAAATAGCGCTGGAGCATAACCTCGACATGCAAATGGCCCGTGAGGAGATTCATGCCGCCCGTGAGCGCAGGAAGGAGGCGATGACCGGCTTTCTGCCGTCACTGAGCGGCAAGTACAGCTATCGACGTCTCAGTGAGGAGCCCTATGTTGTCTTTGAGGGCAGGGAAATGGATATTTCCGATCAGGATCAATACCGTTTCACGGGTACCATCGCACAGCCGTTGTTTAACGGGTTTGCCATCCTGTCCAACTACCGGGTAGCTAAACTGGGTCTGGATGTGGCCAACATCCAACTGACCCGAACCCGGTTTGATCTCATCCTGCAGGTAAAGGAGGCATACTTTGGCATCTTGACCGCGGAGAGGATCCTGGAGGTCCGCGAGCAATCCGTGCGGCAGTTGCTAGCAGGACTGGACGTGGCAAAGAACTTCTATGAGGTGGGAATGAGCCCCAAGGTCGAGGTGCTGGAAGCTGAGGTGCGCTTGGCCGAGGCCAAGCAGGAACTCATCCGAGCGGAGAACGCACTTAGCGTGGACAAAGCCAGGTTCAACACCATCCTACGTAGACCTGTTGATCAAGAAATGGAAGTGCTGGACATCCTATCCTATCAGCCCTACGAAAAACCCTATGAGTCTTGCCTGGAAATTGCGCTTCAGAAACGGCCGGAGCTTATGGAGGCGGAGAAGAATGTGGCCAGGGCAGAAAAGGAGATCACCCTGGCCAAAAGCGCCTATTATCCCAAGGTGAGCGTCTCGGGTAACTACTATCGGGCTGGTGATGATCCGAGTGTTGGTGGCAGCGATTTTGTGGACCGGGAAAATTGGGATGTACTGGCCGAAGCCAGCATGACTTTTTTCGAGTGGGGTAAGACACGGTATGCAACCAATCGGAAGCGGGCTCGCCTGCGTCAGGCCAGACAGACCTTGGAGGAGATCAAAGACGATATACGTCTTGAAGTAAAGACCAGTTACCTGTATATGCAAGCCGCAGAGAAATACATACCGGTGGCCCAAAAGAGCGTAGAATCAGCAGAAGAGAACTTCCGGATCAGTGGAGAGCGCTACCGGGAGCAGGTGGCCGCGGCCACGGAAGTCCTGGATGCTCAGACCAGATTAACGGAAGCAAGAACCAACTACACCAGTGCGCTGGCAGTGTTTAACGTAGCACGGGCGCGCTTGATTCGAGCCATGGGGCTTGAGGAAGAGCTCGGTGAATGAGACAGTGACCCACTCCGGGCTTGGGGCTTCAGACGGCTCGAAGGCAGGCCGAATGTAGCTCGCCGAAGTCTTGACTACCAAGCGGCCACCCTCGGGCATGGCCTTAATGGCGTTGAGAATGAAGTTTCCAAAGGCCTGACTGAAAAAATCTCAAATTGTCAAACAAAAAAAGGCCCGTACACGTTGGTATCTCTGATACCACGTATGAGCCTTAATCAATGTCACATGGCTTCTCTTACAGGCTTGGGTATGTTTCAACTTGCTCTATTGTCAGGAGAAGAGCCATGAAGCAAGCATCGTAGACTGCCTCCATAAAGAGGAGCAAACTATAAATTTACCAGATATTGCGTTTGGTTCCCAGAGTAAAAAATTCGAGCGAGGCACAATCTATCGTCATCCACCAGACGATCTTGTCATAGAATCTCATATATCAAAACAAGCGGATTGCCTGGTTTAATGATCGGACCTTACATGCCTAGATATTATGCGGCGACATAAACGCCCCTACCAGACCTCTTGATCTTGCCCTGCTTGGACGACCTGAAAAGAATATTCCTGACAGTTTTGTCTGCCAACCCGGTCTTTTTCATCAATGTAGGAACATCAACGCCCTTTTTTGACCTCTTGATGATGTTCACGATTTTATCAGTTGCCGTCAACGGAGCAGCTTTCTTCTTCGCCACGGGTTTCTTTTTTGCAGCAACTTTCTTTTTTGCCGGAACCTTCTTTGTAGTTTTGGCCTTAGCTTTGGTTTTCCGTTTCGCAGCAGCTTGAGCCTTCTCTAGTTTATCCACCTTCTTCGCCAGTGTTTCCGTCTTCCTTACCAGTGCCTTGAGTCCTTTGTTTACTGCCTGGAGATCCTTTTTAAGCTCTGCCATAATCTCTTGCCTCCTTATTTAGGTTTTGGTTTAGTTGTAATCAACCCTCTTTTTAAGCTCCAGCCCACATTTGAAAAACGGTAGCTTTTTGGGTGGCACTTGGGTGGGTTCTCCGGTCCTGGGGTTTCGCCCAGTGTACCCTTTATATTCTTTTACAAAGATGCTGCAGAAATCCCTAATCTCCACCCTGTCACCCTTTGCTAGTGCATTGGACATTTCATTAAAGAACAGTTCAACTGCCTTCTTGGCTTTGTTTCTCGACAGGCCGGTCTCCTTTGTCAGAGCGTCTTTGAGTTCCGCTTTAGTCATATAATCCCCCTCGAATTATCAGTCAAATTATTTTTATAAAGGATTCTTTGAGAAATGTCAATGACATATTAGCTGGTTAGAAGTTTTTCAAAACCCTTTTCCTTTAAGCCTATTCAATGATCTCCTGGTCAATGATATTGCCTGGTGTCGGTATGGCGACATCTCTTGTAGTTGCGGCAGCAGGCTTTTCTTTGGGAGGAGCGCCTTTGGCCTTAGACACCTCATTGCCTGTTACGGCCATATTGAGCTGACGTTGTACCTTAGAGACTTCGTCCTTGAGTGTTTTTATTTCCTTCCGTATTAGAGAGATTTTTGCCTGGTAGCCCGTCCATTTATCTTTGAGCATGTTGCCAAAGTCTTCCTTGTCTATCTTATGCTCTGAAAGGTCCTTGATAGCCGAACCTAGTCTTTGTCGGTCTGATTTAAGGGCCTGGATGACCTGGTCGATTTGGGCCACCTCTTTTTTCAAAGTCGCATCCAAATTTTCAATAGCCTGCTTTTGCCCGGTCAGCTCCTTGCGCAGCATTTCCAGGGTGTTGGCGGTTTGAGCAGATTCTTTTCGTATGGTCTGTTCTAAGGACTTTTTGTCTGCTTTGGATGTAGTTAGCTTCTTGATCTCCTGTTGGTTTTTTCTCAAATTGTTTTCTATTAGCGCATTTGTTTTCTTGAGGTTAGCTATTCTGTCAGACAACAATTTCTCAAGTTCTCTGAACTGGTGTGACAGGGATACTATCTTATCGTCCATGTTTTCAGACAAGGCTTCCACGTGTCCTTTCCTTGTAATCATTATCTTGTTAAGCTTGTCGTTAAACTCCAAGTAGGCAAAGAGTAGAATCACACCGAGCAAGCACGGAATCAGTATTGACAAAAGTGTGATTCGCTGACTCAATCTATGAATCTGCGATTCACGCCGCATCTCCCACATTTCATCCTGGTAAGAGGAATCGGAATCTTCTTCATTCATTTTGATTTCTCTATCAAGGGGCATTTCATCCTCTTGGTCCTCTTTGGTTGGAAACCTGTTCACAGTACCTCCACAAACTCGTTCAACTGACAGTCAAATTGCCTGGACGTGCAGCTCCAACTAAACCCACAAACAGCAGCTATTGCATTATGGTGTTGGAGCAAATAGTCGTTTTTGCTATTCCTTGTTTTCATCTACAATTTAGGCATTACACTTTTTTATAGAAAGGATCGGATGTCACAGGGTGGCATCCGATAGTACCCCAGCCTAGATTTACAGTTAGGCATGCTTAATAATCTTTTCAAATTTTATCAAGTCCAATAAATTGATGGTTTCGAAAAAAAATCTTAATAACTTGTCATTTCAAGCAAGCCGAATTCGCCGGAGAGAAAAACACGGTCTGGGCCAGGGAGAAATCTTTACGGTGTAGCATACTGAAAACATAAGGTTTTCCCTGCGGTCGACCTGCTCGCCATTGCCGGAAATACAGGCACATAAGCTGAATGTTGTTTCGGGCGTCGATTTTCCTCACTCCATGAGCATTTTGGGCACACTCAAAATATTATGCTAAAATATTACAACTCGGGCTAACTTCTTCAAACAGTTGGCATTTTCCGGCGCTTAGATGGCATAGTAATAGTATCTTTACGGGTGCAGTATTTCGTGATACGCTATTTTCGTATCTTAACCATTCGTGTTACCTCCTGTTCTCTATGGTTGTGTTGTTCATATCCTGTAACCCTAACCCGGATAAACAGGAAATCAGACACGAAGTGAAGCTTGCGCTAACCACGAAATTCGAAACTCGACACGAAGTGAAGCTTGCGCTCAACAAATCCAAAATATAAATGTTCGAATGTTCAAAACATGGAATCTAAACTACTTGAGATA
>JAUWMM010000110.1 GCA_030613145.1 Desulfobacterales bacterium
CGACTAGGGCAACGGCGAACTCTTTTTGACTACGCCTGCTTCTTTCCGTCTCCATTGCCAGGAACTCGTTCATGTATCTTCTATTGTAAATCTTGGTCAGTGGATCAGTCGTGGCCAGCACGACTTCCTCGGTAATATCCCTCATGATCAGCTCTATTCGCCCCCTTTCTTTAGCCTTGTCCAGGGGCAGATAGAACCCGGAGAACTCGTAAGTACACTCATCCCTTTTGAATCTGACATCTTCAACCTTTTTTTGATTTATCAACACACTGTAAATGTCTCTCCACTTTTCTGGTGGCACCAACTCGGTTATAGACTGGTCTATGATTTGTTTTCCGAACCTGCTCAACACTTTTTCGTTTGCCCATACCACTAACTGATCATCACCTAAATCAATGGCTTCGAAAAACATCTCTGGCAACAGGTTGAAAACGTCTTTGGAGTGCCTCAGCTTCGTTTCCAGAAACTGATTGTAGTCCCCTTCAAGGTTCCTGACAAGATCTCTATTTGTTATCATTCCAACAGCAAAACCATCTTCATCCTCTACAACAAGCCTCTGTATGTTGCTCCTGTTCATTGTCTGGACCACATCAATCAGCCTAGTCTCCAATTTAGCAAAGATAACAGGAGAAGACATGTACTCACCGACACGCTCTTGAAGCGACACCTTATCATTGGCCAACTTAAGCACATCCTTTTCAGTGATGACTCCAATAGCCACACCATTGTCCAGAATGGGAACAGCGCCGATCTGATGCTCCACCATCTTGCTAAGGACTTCTTTGATAGTTTCATCCTTTGAGGCTCCAACTAGATCCTTCAACTGGTCGAAAATATGCTTCACTCTTATAGCTGAAAGGTAAAAATCCTCTTCCAGATGTTTCAACAACTCCTCCTGAGTTACAACGCCAAGAAAACTGTCAGAATCGTCAGCTACCACCAACCTTCTTATGTTGTTTTCAACCATCAAGCTCAGAGCATAACTGACGGTTCTTTTCCCCTTGGCCACAACTAAAGGTTTTCTTGAAAAAATGTGAACTCTTTCGTCAAAATTGACTCCCCTGTACAAGAGTCTGACCACATCTCTCTCAGTAACGATGCCTATCGGCCTGCCCTCTTTCAACACTACAACAACACCCTTTTTGTTCTTGTGCATCAACTGGAGCAGTTGGTTAAGCATAGAATGGGCTTCTATCCACACATTTTCCTTATCAGCAATGTCATGCAGGAAAACATTTCCAATAGCCATTTTGATTCCTCCTATAGCCGGTCATAATCATGTCTTTTCTCATAAATCTTGACAAGGCCCAGATGGCGACGAACTATACCGGCATGAAGGGCAAGTTTTCATGTTGCCCAGAGAAGGCCTGTGATTTGTCTGGAAAGATATTCACCAAGGGAAAAGGCAACTTGGTAAAAGTCGTTTTTACAAGAGTGAAGACTGTCTCCACTAGAAGCTATTTCAAAACATCAGATCGCGTTCGAGGGCAAGGCGGGGGCCGATGATAAAGCGCAGCATACACGGGGGAGTATGTGAGCATTTTGAAGAGGCCCTCAACACAGCCATCGGGCGATAGATGGGGTTTTGAAATGGCTTCTAATATCATTGCAACTACAAAGAACGCCTATTGGTGTCGGGATGGAGTGAGCATCTTTTAAAAAACAGCCAGAGGTTCAACCAAAAGAGGATAGGAGATGAGCTTCAGCGAACAGCAGTCTCCCTGTGCGTTGTGTCCTAATAATTACTAGGCAATACTATTTTATATTATCAACTACCTGAGATATTGTCAATTAATGTGGTTGGAACCAGGGGTTAAGCCGGCAAAGATGTCGGAGCTGGTTTCATCAGGCACGACCAACCAAATGCGCTTAAGGTTCACAGACGAGATTCGTCCCAGTGTGTTCCTCAGTAATACAATAAAGCGATGTTTTTCCAATGAACCGTATTGGGTCCCCAAAAACGGGAGTGCGATCGAACTGAGCCCTCGACTCTCTGCAAACTGAAAGATCCCGTCAAGAGCGCTTACTATCCATTCCTCTCTCCACGACGGTTCCTGGTTAAGATCGTGAACAATCGCAAGCAAGCGAATGGGGTCTCCACCCCTCATAAGCACGCTGCCCGGTGTTGTAGGTTTTGTTTCAATTACCCGGGTCATGACACGGACCATAGGTTCACCAGGATCCCGCACCTCCGGATTCGCACTCAAGACAAGGAAGGTGTCTTCCTCCGCAGCCACTGCATCTACTTGGAAAGGCGGCCTATCTTTTGGTGCTGCAATTATACTAACAGATCCTATCGTGAACTCGCAAGGATAGCCGCCCCGAATCAAACGTAATTTTGGCAACTTGTCTGTTTTGGCGTCTATTTCAAAACTCCTCTCTCAAGGTACCTTCCGAACAGCAAGGCAAAAGTTTAAGTATTAGTTTAACTATTGATGATATATAACTGAAATCATAAATGATGTCAAACCAATGTCAAAATTATCGTAAAATGATATTTTGCTGAAAGTCTAGGACGGAGGTCGAGGAGTTTGCTTTGACAACCCAATGCCCCTGACATATAAGCATCTTATGCGACAAGAAAACAAGCTGTAATATATCACGGATATGGAGACAAACCCCTTATGGAAATCATAAATCTCCAGGCATTGTATCAAGGAGACATGTGCAAGGAACATTCAAGTGGCTCGTAAACCGGACTACAAAGAACTTGAACTAAAGATCAAGGAGTTGGAAAAACAAGCCGATGAGCGAAATCGGGTAGAGGGGGCGCTTAGGGAGAGCGAAGAGCGCTTAAAGACAGTATTAGATACTGTTCAGGCCGGCATCGTAGTCATCGATCCCAAAACACATATCATTGTTGGCGCAAATACTGCCGCGGGAAAGATGTTCGGTGCTCCCAGGGAGCTAATACTCCGCAACGTGTGTCACAAATACATCTGCACTGCAGAAAAGGGCCGTTGTCCGATCACAGATCTCGGGCAAAACTTCGACAACGCAGAAGTTGTGTTACTGACGGCCGGCGGTAATGGGGTGCCCATCCTCAAGACAGTGGTTTCTGTAACACTGGCGGGCCAAGAGCATCTGCTCGAAAGTTTTGTAGACATCACTGAGCGCAAGCAGGCTGAGAAGGAGCGCGAGAGACTGATTGACGAACTTCAAGAAGCCTTGGCCAAGGTTAAGACATTGAGCGGCCTGCTTCCCATTTGTGCCTCATGCAAGAGAATAAGAGATGACCAGGGTTATTGGCAGCAAATTGAAGCTTATATCCGGGATCACTCAGAAGCGGAGTTTAGCCACAGCGTTTGCCCTGAGTGTGCAAAAGAGCTCTACCCAGGAATCTATGGCAAAAAGTGAAGCCTCCCTATGCTCCCGCACGGGGCATTCTGGCGAAGGTGAGAAATAGGCCGGAAGCGACATTTTCAGGGTCATGCTTCCGGTTGCGTGTAAGAAGATACGTGTTTCTGGTTATGGCTGTCGGCGAGTTGCAACCCGATTTCAAGTGCTCTCTTGTTTATTTCCAGAAAATCAACAGGAATTTTCGTTTCTAACACCCTCATGCTCGATTCAGCACTTACCAAGCCGGTCAACCCTAACATTGTTCCAAGCATATAGATGTTTAAGACAATTGGTTTTCCGATCTTGCTCATAATCGCTTTATACATACCCAATTCCACATGGCGGGCATCTATTTTCCATTCCTGTTTGATATAATGGCTATCGGTCAACAACAGGCCCCCGGGACGGATAATCCCAGAGTACTTGTTGTAGGCCTCCTGGGTCAGACAAACCAAGATGTCGGGGTTAATGACTTTCGGATAGTGAATAGGTTCGTCCGATATAATAACATCCGCCCTCGTGGCTCCACCACGCGCCTCAGGCCCATAGGACTGTGTTTGAAGGGAGTTCAAACCCTCATATATCACCGCCGCCTCAGCCAAAATGATTGCAGCCGTAATAACGCCCTGCCCTCCTGAGCCGCTGAAAACAATTCGTTTAGTATTCATAATTGATCACCTCCGGACTACTGTACCTGTCTCTCTGCCCGGTATTTTTCAATCAGCTCCAAATAGGACGTTGAGTATTCCGGACGTTTCTCCTCCACGAAAATGCCCCGTTCAATAAGATCGGGATTATTGGCTTTTTTCTTGGATCCGATTGGAACGGTATCTTCCTTGAAGCCTTTCATCATATCAACTGCACTCCCAAGTTTGTTTTTTCTTCCATAGTAGGTCGGGCATTGGGACATCACTTCAACAATTGCAAAGCCTTTATGCTTGATTGCCTTCGAAATTATCTTGATCATTTCCTTGGCATGATAAGTTGTCGTTCTGGCCGCAAAGGAAGCGCCTGCACCCATGGCCAATTCCATAAGATCTATAGCATGCTCAATATTTCCGAAGGGGGCCGTGGTGGCATTCTTGGCAAATGGTGTCATGGGAGAATATTGTCCACCTGTCATACCGTATATGCTGTTATTCATGATGATGGCTGTCAGGTCCATGTTACGGCGTGCGGCATGGATGAGATGGTTACCCCCGATTGCCAGTGCGTCGCCGTCGCCCATAGGCACAATGACCGTCAGTTCGGGACGACCCATCTTCACTCCCGTGGCAAAAGCAAGGGCTCTTCCGTGAAGCGTATGAAGGGTGTGAAAGTCAAGGTATCCCGGCATACGCGAAGAGCATCCAATCCCGGAAACGACCACAACTTCATCTTTTTTCAACCCATTCAGCTCAATTGCTCGTATCATGTTCGCCATGACAATACCGTGGCCGCATCCGGGGCACCAAATTTGCGGAAAGAAACGTTTGCGAAGATAATCTTTGACTGCCATCTTAGACTCCTTTCCCCTGTATCATGTTCAGTTGTTGCAAGATGTCTGTAGGGGAGATGAGAACCCCATCAAATCGGTTAGCCAGAAACACCTGTTCGGGTTCGGACACAACTTTTTTCACTTCCTGGCAAATCTGGCCCATATTCATCTCAACAACCAAGACATGGCTCCGCCCTACGCACTTTTTCCGCACAGTTTTACCGGGAAAGGGCCACAGGCTCTGAAGCTCAAGCAGTCCCACCTTGCCCCCTCGCTTGCGACGGTCTTCCACCATTTGAAGAGCGCTCCTTGCGGAACTCCCGTAGGAGATCAAGAGGACTTCCGCATCTTTGGTATAATGCTCCTTGTAACGAGCGATAACATCCGCCCGATGCTCCAACTTGTCCACTAAATGGTGTATCAGGTCATATGCGACTTTCGGGTCGCTGGATGGAAATCCCCACATGTCATGGACCAGCCCGGTCACGTTGTAACGATGCTTCCCACCGAAGTCGCTCATGGGAAGTCTACCGTCTTCGCGCACGAGATAGGGATGGTAATTGGTGCCTTCCGGCACTGATGTGCGAAGCCGTTCAACAACTTCAATATCGCCGGGTTGCGGAATCACTATTTTTTCACGCATGTGGGCCAGAACCTCGTCAAATAAGAGTATAACAGGTGTCCTAAATGTCTCAGCCAAGTTAAACGCATCCACCGTCACATAAAACGCGTCTTGCAGATTGGATGCGGTAAGCGCTATGATGGAGTGATCACCATGGGTGCCCCATCTCGCCTGCATGACGTCTCCCTGAGCGACAGATGTTGGTAAACCTGTACCGGGGCCTCCTCTCTGTACGTTGACCACCACCGAAGGCACCTCGGTCATGATTGCATATCCGATGGCTTCCTGCATAAGGGAAAAGCCGGGACCGCTGGTTGCGGTCATTACCTTAAAGCCGGTCAAAGATGCGCCGATTATGGCACACATTGACGCTATTTCGTCTTCCATTTGGACGAATTTTCCACCAATCATGGGAAGTCTTTCAGATAAAATTTCAGCAATTTCCGTAGACGGCGTGATAGGGTAACCCGCATAAAAATGGAGCCCGGCATAAAGCGCCCCTTCCACGATTGCTTCGTTTCCTTGCATGAATCTCACATTTGCCCGCATTGATTTCTCCTCTACACCAATTCCATAGCTATATCTGGGCATCTCAACTCACAAAGCCCGCAATTCTTACACTTCTCAGGATGGGCCCAGCAAGCCTTTCCCTCTTTGTCCAAAACAAGAACACCTTTTGGACAGAAAGCGACACAAATGCCACAACCTTTGCACCACTCTCTATTGATTGTCAGTTTTTTCTTTTTTTTCATAGAGCGACTCCCTACCCTTTGCAGCCAATTTCATAGAATGGATGTCCCTATCAGTGAAGCCTCCCTGTGCTCCCGCACAGGTGTCTTAGGACGGCGGAACTCGCCGAAGCAATAACCCGCCTTCGCCGAGGCTATGGCGGGTCACCACGCCATTTCAGCCGTTCAGCCGTCGCAGCCAGTGCTTTGGCGAAGTCGGCTCGTAGCCATGTGGCTACTATGGCGAAGTCGGC
>JAUWMM010000072.1 GCA_030613145.1 Desulfobacterales bacterium
TTATGCCCGTGGGATGGAGACTCTGATTTGAATGCCGAACGCTTTTGTGATACAAATGTAAACATAAGGGCTCGCGCAAAAATAACTTCACATTTTGGCATCTCAGCTTCAGGCCATCTTTGACCGATACTCATTCGCAAAATCCGCGAAATAGCCGGCTATTCCTGTGGTTTTGCTCAATCGGATCGGCCAAAACTAACCCAAATCTGAGCGCCAATTCTGCTAAGTTATTCTTGCGCAAGCCCTAAGTTGATTCGCTTCGCTCACAATTGGAGTGATGGAGTACTCCAACACTCCATCCCGCCAGAGGCGGATCTTCGACATCCCATATGAAAGGAGATGCATCATGAATCCAATTAAGGTAATGGTCAATGGACTTCCAGGTAACATGTCCACACAAGCGGCCGAACACATTGTAGAAGACAGTGGCCTGGAACTTATCCCCTACGCCCTGACCGGGCCTGAGATAGAAGCTACTGAGACCAAAATCGGCCCTGAAGTGGTCAGACTGATAAAGCCGGAAGAGAGACAACAAATGATAGAATCCATCAAAGGGGCCGAAGGGATGGTAATATGTGTGGACTATACTCATCCGAGTGCTGTCAACGATAATGCCTCTTTTTATTGTGAAAACGGCCTCCCTTTTGTAATGGGCACGACTGGTGGCGATAGGACAAACCTGGTGGAAACAGTTGCAAAGTCTGATATTGCTGCTGTCATTGCTCCTAACATGGGCAAACAGATCGTGGCCTTCCAGGCCATGATGGAATATGCTGCCGAGACCTTTCCCGATGTCTTCAAAGGATATGGCTTGGAGGTTAAGGAAAGCCACCAGCAAGGAAAGGCCGACACAAGTGGAACAGCCAAGGCCATGATCGGCTATTTTAACCGGTTGGGCATACCCTTTGCCAAGGATCAGATCAGGATGGAGCGGGACCCGGAGGTCCAGCGGTCCGAGTGGGGTGTCCCCCAGGAGTAC
This sequence comes from Desulfobacterales bacterium, assembly GCA_030613145.1. Lineage (GTDB taxonomy): Bacteria > Desulfobacterota > Desulfobacteria > Desulfobacterales. Next base: position 980 of record JAUWMM010000072.1, read on the forward strand.
TTAAGCGGGCATGGTTGGCACACTTATTCGCTCCTCTCAGAAGACAACACCGTCTTCTTTCAATTCACCCATAATGTCAATGGCCGGGATATATATGCTAAAGGAACAGTGGACGCCATTCATTATCTGGCCCAAAAGATCGACCAGGCTGCAAAAGGACGTGTGTTCACCATGATTGATGTTCTGAAAGGAACTTAAGGATGCGTAATGTCATAGCCCTTGTGATGGCTGGAGGCAAGGGGGAACGTCTACACCCCTTGACTCTGGACCGGTCAAAGCCCGCGGTTCCATTTGGGGGTATATATCGAATCATAGATATTACCCTTAGCAACTGCATTAATTCCAATATCTACAAAATCATCATCTTGCCCCAGTACAAGGCACAGTCCCTCGTGGAACACGTAGAAGCAGGTTGGAACATATTCAACTATGCCCTGGGCCACTATATGAAGATTGTGCATCCACAGATGCGTGTTGGCGAAGATTGGTATCGTGGCACGGCCGATTCGGTACGACAGAATCTGTATATCATAGAACGCGAAGCCCCAGAGAATCTACTCATCCTTTCAGGTGATCATGTCTATAAGATGAACTATGCCCATTTCAAAGCCTATCACGATGAAAAGGGCGCTGATATATCTATCTCTGTCATTGAGGTTCCTGTATCCCAGGGCCCCCGTTTTGGGATTTTGGAGGTTGGGGAAGATTACAAGGTTACCGGTTTCACGGAAAAACCTGCGCATCCTAAACCTATGCCCGGGAATTCTCGCTATGCCCTTGCCTCTATGGGGGTCTATATCTTCAAAACTCAGGTGCTATTAGATCTGTTGAAGTCTTCAGACAAAGACGATTTTGGCAAGGACATCATTCCCATGGCGTTGGAGAAGTATTCCCTCTATGCCTTTCCGTACAAGAAAGAGAATCGGATTGCCGATTTTGTATACAAGATCAAGGAAGACGGAAGCCGTGTGCGTCACCTTGAACCACACATACAGGATTCCTCGTACTGGAGGGATGTCGGTGATCTGGATGCTTACTGGAATGCCAATATGGACCTGACAGGTGTGACTCCCAACTTCAATCTGTATGGTACCAAATGGCCGCTCAGGACATTCCAAATGCAGTACCCACCTGTCAAGACGATCTTCAGGGATGCAGATTCAAGCAGGACCGGTATGGCCTTGGACTCCATTGTATCACACGGCTCGATTATTAGTGGTGGCATCGTCAAGAATTCAGTTTTGTCCTATAATGTGTTTGTAAGGAGTTGGTCAGAAGTGCAGGAATCGGTGATCATGGCTGATGTTGAAATCGGCAGGCATTGCAAGATCATGAAGGCCATTATCGACAAAGCTAATCGCGTACCACCGCATACTGAAATAGGATACAATCCTGAAGAGGACCGCAAGAGGTATATGGTCACACCTCGGGGCATCGTGGTGGTGCCAAAACGGACCTTTGAATAGTAAGGGAGGGATCGCCTATTCCGCTATGTCAATGTGCTTCTTATCGAAATCGTCGAGCCATTCTTTGATCTCGACAATCTCCTGGGTGTTTTCAGGATATTCCTTACTCTCTTGCAAGTGCCGACTCAGAGCCTCTTGATACAAATCTCCAAGTCGCCTTTCTCCCTTGCTTATCTTGCTGTTCGAAAGGGCATACCCAACAGCCGCCAACCTTTTCATCAAAACATCCTTCTGAACGTCGGTTGAGGCTACGTGAATAGCCTGGGCAAGATATCCGCTGGCAGCCTCAAAATCGGGTAGTGTCCCCTTGCTCAGCGCCAGATCTGCCTTACTCAACAAACCAAGAAGATCGATACTGTCCAAGCGCGTCCTGATATCTTGTTGCTCAGCCTCAGACAGGGCGTAATTGGAAGCATGGGTCAAATACGAATTTACTGTTTTCAGGTCTGGGGTTTCCCCCGTATTCAAGATCTCATCTGAGCGCTTGATAAAGTAGTCGTTAAGGATGCCAAAGGCCTGCTTCTTTGTGTGGGCCACCTTCTCCGGTATGGCTTCGACGATCTTCGGATCTGAGAAGCTCGCTACAAGGCGCTCACCCATGGGGGCGAACCTGCCCTGCCAGAGATCAACCATTTGGTCATGCTGCCTGAAATAGAACTTGTTCGAATTGGACAGACTCGCCATCACAAGGATTGCGATCAAGCATGCCAAGACACCGATAGCACAAATGGCGTACTTGATGCTCTTGTCCGTTGGCCCTTGTGGTGGAGGCGTGTAAGGTGGAGGTGGGGGTGGTTCCTTCATTGTCTTTGGTTCAGCGGCCCGAGGTGGTGGCTCTGTTCCCGGCGTACTCCCTTTTTCGGGTTCTTTCGAAGGTTCTACATCAAAGCGCTTAAGCAACAGCTTGCTGATCTCTTCCTTTTCCTGTTCGCCCTCTATGGCCCGAGCCTCCTCTGTGGACACTTTGATTTCATCCAACAATTTTCCTCGCTTCTCTTCAAGGTCGGCTAATCGTTGCCATAGCTCATCAGAAACCGGGCTACCCGTCTCTAATCCAACCAACCCCTTGGCTCTATAGCGCTTCAACCATCTATAATAGGTTGATTGGTTAAGTCCGAGCTCTTGCAGGGTGGCTTTGATCGAAGTTGAAGAACTTTTCACAGCATCCAGGATCGCTTTTTTCTTTTTGGATTCGTCTCCTCCATCAACGGCCCCGGATCTATCAGGCTTATTGGGTGTTGCTTTCAGTAAACTTTTTCGGCCTGCCATAAACTTGGCCCCCTATCGTCCCGCTGTGTGTCAGAAAGATCATTTCATTTACAATATTACGCTGTTTTTGTAAAGGCGTTTATCGTTCCCGGAACTATTTCAAGATTTCCTCGGACAAGGATAGGTAATCGGCAGCTCCTGTGCTGGACCGTCTGAAAAAGACCACTGGTTTATCGTAATAGGCGCTTTCGGCGATCGTGGTATTCACCCGAATAACTGTGTCAAACAGTTTGTTCTCGAAGCGCTTGTCTGCCTTAAGGCTCTCTAGGACCTTGTTTGAAACCCTTGTACGCTGATCAAAAAAAGTGGCCAATACACCCATAATTCTTATGTGTGGATTGATCTCTTCCTTGATGATCGAAACAGTCTCTAGTAGTTCATCCAACGCACCGTAAGCATACGGGTGTGTTTGACATGGAATAAGGATCTCCCGGGCAAAGGCAAGAACATTGACTGTCAGAATCGAAAGGCTTGGTGGTGTGTCCACAAGAATAAAATCATAAAGATCCAACACCGGGGTCAAGGCCTCTTTAAGTCGATTTTCCCGACCCGGTTCGTCCACCAGCTCTACTTCAACACCCGAGAGATCCACATGGGACGGAAGAAGATCAAGGTGCTGCCAGGCTGTTTTACAAATAGCGGACCGGGCAGGTACGGGCTCAGGGACCTTTATAACATCATAGACTGAAGGGGTATCCTCGCCCGGGCTCACACCAACACCCTTGGTGGCATTGAACTGGGGGTCCATGTCAACAATCAAAACGTCTTTTCCATTAAGGGAAAGCCCGGCCCCCAAATTGATTACGGTTACTGTTTTTCCAACTCCGCCTTTTTCGTTCACCACTGCAATGATCCGTGCCTTCCTTCCAGCCATAACAACCTCCTGAGCCTGACAAAAAAACGCAAATTACCCACTAGTCTAACATGGAAGCGATGCTAACGGTCCGTTCTGCAAGCATATGAACATACCCACCCATTTCATTATCATACCACCCGTATACCACTACCTTTGTCACGGGAACGTCAATGACCGTCCGGGCAAGGCAGGCCCCGACCTCGTCGGTATAACCTGGAAGCCGTTTAAGATCGATCGAAATGTTCCCTGTTCTCGTCTCGGTCTCGCTCCCCTCAATAATAGCCGTGGCCAAAGGATGGCCGATTATATCTACAGACACATTCTGTTCGTCGGAACACTGCAGATAGCCTTTTTCGTTTCTTTCAGCAGCATCTCTATAGATCTGATTGACTATGTCACGATTGGTAGGATCCTGGTCAGCATCATCCTGAATATCGAGAGTCAGGATAATGAGCGAGCCCGTTGAGGTGGGAATCCTGACAGATTCAGCCACAAAGCCGATCTTCTTCATCTCAGGTATGACCAGCGACAACGCCTTGGCCGCCCCTGTCGTGGTGAGTATGATATTATTCAACACGCTCCGGTTTCGACGTAAATCAGTAGCCCCGGCCTTGGGCGCCCGATCCAGCACAAGCTGTGAACCCGTGATTGCATGCACCGTGGCCATGGAGGCCGTCAAAATCCTGTCCAATCCAAAATAATCTAACAAGGGCTTGATCATATAGGCCAAACAGTTGGTGGTGCAAGAAGCGTTTGATATGATGTTGTGTTTGGCCGGATCATAGGCACTGTCATTTATGCCCATAACCGTCATGACTGCATCCTCGGGCATTGAGGCGCTCTTGTCCTTAATCTTAAAGGGCGCAGACGCGATCACCTTTCGTGCTCCGGCAGCCAGATGCCCGCGAGCCGCTCCGCCAGGTGCGTCTGCAGGTTGCGTGGGATCCGTAAACTGACCTGTCGATTCCACCACCACGTCCACTCCATATGACTTCCACGGAATATCCTTCGGGTTTCGGACCTCACGCAAGATCGTAACCGGGATGCCGCCAATCACCATGGAACCGGTCTTTTCGTCCAGATTTTCAATCAATCGCTGGGATTTGTATCCGTACAGATACTTGTGTATGGTTCCGTATGAGGAATCCTTTTCAATGAACCTGGCAACATCCTCAAGACTTGTGCCAACAGGGCGGCCGATATTTACCACAATCTCTGAGAAGCTTTTCCGCCCCACGTGCTGCCAGATGGACAGTTTGCCAATACGCCCCAACCCGTTGATCCCAAGCTTTGCACCTTTCATGATTCTTCCTCCCTCCCGAAGAGTTGAGACCTTTGCAAAACTGTCATTTTTTCGTGATGCGGCGTCAGGCTTCAAATTTTAATCCTCAAAATACATAACGTATTCCTCCGGTTAAAATTTTTGCCTTCCTTGCCTGACAAAAAAATGTCGCGTTTTTCAAAGGTCTCGAGTTGTCGTAATAGTTCACTACAACTATGTTGACCTTCATAAACAAGACTCTTCCAGTATTCAATACTCAGGAAGCCCCCAGATCGCAAGACCTTTTTCCGTTTTTTTATGGAAAAAGCAGATGTGGCTTTTTGTACCTTGATTTTTCAAGCTGTTGAGCATATTAGTAATATCCTTGGTCCGTTGTTAATAGTCGAGTTCATTTTGTTCTTTTTGTTTATTGGCTTAACACTAGAAAAGGCATTCATGAGCACACACAGGATAATCCTGGGAATCGAAACCTCTTGCGACGAGACAGCCGCTGCAGTGACCTCTGGTGGGCACACCATCTTGTCCAGTGTGGTCTGGTCTCAGGTAGCCACCCACCATCCTTACGGCGGCGTTGTACCGGAGCTGGCATCCCGAAAGCATATGGAAAAAATTGTTCCTGTGGTAGAAAAGGCCCTGGCGGATTCCGGCACAGATTCGAACAGCATTGACGGCGTAGCTGTCACCTGTGGGCCCGGCTTGGTGGGCGCGCTACTGGTGGGACTCTCCTTTGCCAAGGCATTTGCCTATGCCAGGGGGCTCCCCCTGACAGGGGTCAATCACCTGCACGGGCACATTGCCGCAGTCTACCTTGAGCCTGACCCACCACCCTTCCCTTTTGTGGCACTCCTGACCTCCGGAGGGCATACAAACCTTTGCTATGTGGCAGGACCTATGAAGTTTGAACACATGGGCCAAACCAGAGACGACGCCGCAGGCGAGGCCTTCGACAAGGTGGCAAAGATCCTCGGCTTGGGATATCCCGGGGGTATGGTTATTGACCAGCTTTCCCAACAAGGAGATCCGGACCGAATACGCTTCCCAAGAGCATTCCTTGATAAGACCGGGTTTGATTTCAGTTTCAGCGGCCTCAAAACAGCTGTTGCCCGATATATACAAGGTGAAAAAGAGGGAACGTTAAGAATTCCGGATATTGCAGCCGGTTTTCAAGAAGCAGTGGTTGACGTGCTCGTTCAAAAGGGGATCTCTGCAGCAAAGGCCAAGTCTTGTCAGCACCTGGCCCTGGTTGGGGGCGTGGCCTCAAACCGCAGGCTTCGGGAGCGAATTAAAGAATCAGCGCAGGAGGCCGGCATTGCAGTCCATATGCCGGGTCCTGAGCTTTGCACAGATAATGCGGCCATGATTGCCGCCATGGGGTACCATCAACTCCGTAAGAGAAAAAACTCATCCCAGCCTGAGTCTGCCGCGGGCGAAAGATGGCGGACAGTCCTGGACTTGGATGCCTATTCCAAGACGAGCCACTCCGGACGTCTGGGTGTTGTTAGATAGGGGTCCTGAGAAAATCTTATTAGGTTAGGTGACAGTATCCCCTTTAGAAGGCTCTTTGGCACTAACTTATGGATACTCGAAACTGGTTACTGGATGCTGGATAATGAAAATCCGAATCATACGCATCAAGAATATCCAGTATTCAGCATCAAGTAACCAGTATCTGTCTGGACAGATGTACTGATTCTCGATTCTTTTATAGAATTTGATAACCAATGTCATTAACTTAATCTCAAAATCTCCCCCCTTTTATAAAGGGGGGGATTTCTCGGAAGAGATTGAATATCCCCCTAAATCCCCCTTTTTTAAAGGGGGACCTTAAAGGAACGGTTCTTAAGTTAATGACATTGAATTGATAACTACATTTTTCTGAAAGACTATAGAAAAATTAGAAAGGGGTGATCCAATGAAGGCCTTGGTACTGTCGGGGGGCAAGGGAACCAGACTCAGACCGCTGACCCATACCATGCCCAAACAACTTGTTCCAGAGGCCAATGAGCCAATCTT
>JAUWMM010000039.1 GCA_030613145.1 Desulfobacterales bacterium
ACAAATTGGCGGCCGCTGTAAAGAAGGCCCTGAACCCAGATGGGATCAATCTTCTGCAACTAAACGGCAGGGCTGCCAATCAAGTGGTCCCTCATCTGCACATGCACATCGTTCCCCGGTGGTCCGGAGATGGTTTGACCATTTCCCAGTGGGATATGGTTGCGGGCGACATGGAAAATATCAAGGCTGTTGCGGAGAAGATTCAATCTGAAATCGTGAAACGGGCATAACGATTAACTAGCGCCTGAACGAAACCCCGTTTTCGTCTTTTGAAAATTCGAAATCCGAAGCACGAAATCCGACACGAAGTGAAGCTTGCGCCAAACAATGACCAAAATTCAAATGTTCAAATGACCAAAACCTCGGAATTCCGGTGTGTTAGTTTAGAACATTCTGTAATTCGATATTCGGGTTTTTGGTGAATATGACTTTTCGTTCATGTACTAACGAATAACGATTAACCAACAATGCATTCAATTCTAAACACCATTGGTCGCACACCACTCGTTGAAATCAAGCTACTCAACCCCAACCCCAAGGTCACACTGCTGGCAAAGCTGGAGTATTTTAACCCAGGTGGCTCCACAAAGGACCGCATTGCCAAGGCCATGATCGAAGCGGGCGAGGTCTCAGGAGCCTTAACTCCGGACAAAATCGTACTGGAGGCAACCAGTGGCAATACAGGGATTGGCTTAGCTCTGGTCTGTGCGGTCAAGGGATACCGGCTTTTATTGACCATGTCTGAATCGGCCAGTATAGAGCGACGTAAAATCCTCCGGGCTATGGGGGCCGAAATCCGGTTGACACCCGATCATCTTGGAACCGACGGGGCCATTGAAGAGGCATATCGGCTGGCCCGCGAACATCCTGAAACCTATTTTATCACGGATCAGTTCAACAATGAGGCCAACTGGCGGACTCACTACGATGGTACCGGCCGGGAAATCTGGGAACAGACAAAAGGGAAAATAACTATGCTGGTTGCAACCATGGGGACCACCGGAACCCTCATGGGTATCTCCAGGCGCTTGAAGGAATACAATCCAACAATAAAGATTGTGGGCGTTGAACCTTATCTCGGGCATAAGATTCAGGGCCTCAAAAATATTAAGGAATCTTATCGGCCTGAGATATATGAAAAGGATCGCTTAGACAAGAAGGTCAACATCGATGATGAGGTCGCCTTTGAGATGACCCGGCGCTTGGCCCGGGAGGAAGGAATTTTTGCAGGTATGAGTGCCGGAGCTGCCATGGCCATCGCACAAGAAGAGGTCAGATCTATGTCAGGAGGTGTGGTGGTGGTGATTTTCCCTGATGGCGGAGAACGCTATCTGAGCACCCCGCTTTTTGCCATACGTGAGGAAACCAACCTCAAATTTTACAATACCCTGACGCGAGTAAAAGAATCCTTCGTGCCACTCCGGCCTGACCAGGTATCATTATATTCCTGCGGGCCTACGGTTCATGATCGAATGCACATTGGGGAATGTCGCCGTTTTGTCTTGGCTGACCTGGTCCGACGATACCTCGAATATATGGGATACACGACTAGACATATCGTGAACATCTCTGATCTGAACGACAAGACTATCCAAAGGTCTGAAAAGGCGGGCATGCCGCTAAAACCCTTTACCGATAAGTATCTCCGAGCCTTTATGGAAGACATGAAGATCCTGGGTGTCAAACCAGCTACACTGTATCCTAGGGCAAGTGAACATGTTGATGATATGGTGGCTCTGACACGTAGACTTGTGGGAAAGGGGTTTGCTTATGAAAAGCTTCGGTCGGTCTATTTTGATATTTCCAGATTCCCGAACTATGGCAAGCTTTCCGGGATCGATCTTGAAAAGATCAAGCTGGGCTCCACCGTTGATCTGGACGAATATGAAAAAGACAATCCAAGAGATTTTACGCTTCTCAAGCGTGCCAAGCTTCCCGAACTCAAGCGGGGGATATACACGAAAACCGAATGGGGTCAGGTAAGGCCGAGCTGGCATATCGAGTCTGCTGCAATGGCTATGAAATACATAGGGGAGACATTTGACATTTATACCAGCAGCCGTGATCTGATCTTCCCTCACCATGAAAATGAGATAGCCATCTGTGGCGCTCTGACAGGAGAACCCTTGGCACGCTATTGGATACAAAGCGAACTGGTGCTCTCTGAAGGAAAGAAAGCAGAGCGGGATGCTGCTATCCCTTGTATCCGCGACCTATTGGAACTGGGATACAGCGGCAGGGTGATTCGATACTGGTTTCTTTCCAACCATTACCGAAAACCCTTGCATTTGTCCTATGAAGCGCTGGACCAATCCGGTCGAGCCCTTCATAGGCTTGATGAATGCGTCCGCTTCCTAAATAGCGTCAGGGATGGACGTTCCTATCCTGATCTGGACCAACTCATCTATGATATAAAGACCGGCTTTGCAGATGCCATGGATGATGACCTGAATGTGTCGTCAGCTATGGCGACGATCTTCCATATTGTCAGAAAGATCAATCGTCTAATCACGCAAAAAGAGCTGGACCCGGCCGGGACCAGGCGAATCATTGATGCCTTTAAAAGGGTCGATGCGGTGCTAAATATCTTTGAGTTTGAACAAAAGCCCCAGGATGCCCAGGTTAAGAAACTTATTCTGGAGCGTGAAGAGGCAAGACGCAGGAGTGACTGGAAGCTGGCAGATCGGATCAGAGAACGCCTCACTGCCATGGGGGTGGAGGTTAGGGACAGGAAGATTGCGGATTGAGGATTGCGGAATAATATAATCGGAAGTGGGATTGGAGGGATGAATCAGGAAGAAATGAAGCGAAGGACAAAGCAGTTTGCGCTTCGTGTTATTCAATTGGTCGAATGGTTGCCCAAAGGGCGAACTGCTGAGGTGCTTGGACGGCAACTGTTACGTTCAGGCACTTCGGTGGGAGCCAACTATCGTGCGGCATGTCGCCCCAAATCAAGTCCAGATTTCATTTCAAAGATGGGAACAGTGGAAGAAGAAGCTGATGAATCGTTATATTGGATGGAGCTACTGGTTGAAGCTGGAATTGTGAAATCAGAGGACTTGGAATCCCTGATGAAAGAATCTGATGAGCTTTTGGCAATGACCGTTGCATCTATAAACACCGCAAAAAGAAATAGGAAAAAATGAAAAAATCCGCAATCCGCAATCCGCAATCCGCAATCGTATCTCCTGTCTATTTTCCTTTTACTTTTGTTTCCCCTTCTTTGGTGGAGGCTATGTTCCTGTGTTTCCGTAGAGTGGTTGTCTATCAGCCCGCTTACTCCAAGCCCCAAGAGGCACTTCGGCCCTGGATGGACAGGGGCTTCCTGGATGTTCGTAGCCCTTCTGAAAAGGTCATCGATAAGAAGGTCCTGGAGGCAGCGCTCCGGAATTTCAGGAACTGGGGGCTTCTGCACGAGCATGCTGACATGACCTACCTGAAGATGGTTGGAAACGACATTCCACCCATTGATCCTAAGACAGCAAGAATAGTCTCTGATATTAAAGGCACGGCCGCCAAAGGATCGAAGAACCCTGAAGATAGCGAGCTTTTCCTTCAGGTATTTCTACACCTCGCACAGGAGTTTGACGAGCATTCCTGGGAATTGAAGCAGCAAATGAATCAGTTTGATAACCAGTATCAGGCCCTGCGAAGCTTCTTTTGCCAAGACCAGATAGAGCAGGCACACGATCACAAGTCCGCTTGTGCCGTCCCGGCTTCGCCAATTGACGGACAGGCTCCGCAAAGGCAGGCAGGGCTGTTTCCTGTCATTGAAGATGACCCGGGCCGCCTTATGATAGAAAAGAGGATGACAGCCTGGAACCATCTCTTCCAGAAAGACCCTGCCGGCTCCGGTCTCCTCTTTACAGATTCTCCTTTAGCGCTTGCCTACCTTCTTGATGGAATACAAGAGAAGGTCGAAGTCTTAAATTTCAACATCACTTACACGCAAGAGTTGACAGGAAAGATACCAAAAAACCATCCCACCTTGGCCGATCACATCCAGGAGATCTTCGATATGGTGCTTACCACGCAGTGGAGCCAGACATTGCAAGAAAGTGTTATAGAGGCTGGCCGTCAAATAGAGGCGGAGATTTGTCGGCTGAGAGGATCAGCAGTGAAACCTCACGACAGGAGCGTATCATTTCGCTGGTATGTCTTGCCCCACAAGGACCCTCGCGTTCTTTTGAATCGTCTCTGTGGTGTCGACAGTGGCCGCGAAGAAGAGGGAGCTGCCAAGGTCAAGAATACGCTGGTAGGGTTAATCGAATATCCGGGAAGTTCTGCAACCCCTTGAAATCATAAGCTATTTAATGCCAAACAAACGAGAAACCTCCCTGTTTTTCCAAAAAAATCGCTAACAATCATAAGAAGACTTGACGATTTTCAAGAATTGGTGTAACAGGGCATATCTCGTAATTACGGACAGGATCCTTCTGGACGTAGAACCTGTTGAAAAAATAAAGAAAGGAGGCATCGTTTTATGTTCATACCAACAGTGGATAGTGACAAGTGCATCGGCTGCGGAGAGTGTGTAGAGGTTTGTCCGGTTGAGGTTTTCGAGCTTGAAGACGAAAAGGCCGTGGCTGTCAATGCAGATGAGTGTTTAGGATGTGAAAGCTGCGTTGAGGTTTGTGAGCAAGAGGCAATTACAGTCGAAGAAACATAATATAATCCCGATTACTGGTATCTGGTCCTTGGTTCCGGTCAAGCTGGAATCAAGGACCAGCTATCCCATCTCCTCTCCATAAATATTTGATAGATTTTTTTTGTCTCACCCTTTCTTCAATCACATCACACCATTTTCCCCCTGGAGGCATGAATATGGATGAAAAACCGGTTGCCTCCTTTGAGGCTAGTGGCTTCGATCCCGATGAGTGTTCCTATTATGTAATATTTTCAAGATCCGAGAAAGCATGGGTGTACGGAGGGCAATCATGATCAAAAAGATAGGTGTTGTTGGAGCCGGTCAGATGGGTGCAGGGATTGCCCAGGTGGCTGCCATGAACGGAATTTCCATCATCTTGAATGACGTCTCTGAAGCCTGTCTCAAGGGCGGCATTGAGAGGATTGAAAAGAGTCTGTCGATTTTTTTAAAAAAAGGACGCATCACCAATGAGGAAAAAGAGGCAACTCTCGGGCGAATTGAGACTACCGTTCAACTTAAAGCTGTTCAATCTGCAGATTATATTGTGGAGGCGGTGTTTGAAAACCAGAGTTTGAAACTCGATGTCTTCAGGCAGCTGGATGAGGTCTGCAGGCCTGGAGTGCCCATTGCAAGCAACACTTCTTCCATTCCGATCACGCTAATCGCTGCTGCCACCAAACGGCCCACTGAAGTGATCGGAATGCATTTCATGAATCCTGTGCCCCTGATGAAATTGGTTGAGGTCATCCGTGGGCTGCCCACATCTGATAAAACCTTTGAGACCACCTGCGAGCTGGCGGTCAAGCTCAAGAAGACCCCGATTGCGGTTAATGACTCTCCCGGCTTCATATCCAATCGAATTCTCATGCCCATGATAAACGAGGCCATTTTTGCCTTATATGAAGGTGTGGGAACAACAGAGGCGATTGATTCGGTCATGAAGCTCGGCATGAACCATCCTATGGGGCCTTTGGAATTGGCGGACCTGATCGGTTTGGATACCTGCCTGTCGATCCTGGAAGTCCTTCATGAAGGCTTTGGAGATCCTAAGTACCGGCCGTGTGCTTTACTCAGAAAGTATGTGGATGCCGGATACTTGGGTCGCAAAACAGGCCGCGGATTTTACACATATTGAACGATGATCTTCCCTGAAATGGCTTTGGTTCGGCAGAAACTCCACGCCGAAATGCTCCAAGACATCCCTGCGGCCGTAGGAAACGCCCTTCAGGGCCTTCACTTTGCCTCGGTGGCAAAGCCTGGTGAGTGCGTGGCCGTGGCGGTCGGGAGCCGGGGCATCAGCCATATTCCCATCATTGTTTCCGAATGCGTGAAGTTTTTGAAGGACCTGGGTTTAGATCCCTTTATTGTCCCGGCTATGGGTAGTCACGGGGGAAACACCCCGGAGGGTGAACTCTCGGTCTTAGCCGGGCTTGGCATTAATGAATCCTCTGTGGGTGTGCCTATACTTGCCGCTGAGGATGTGGTCGAAATCGGCAGGTTGGACATCGGAACACCTATCCTCATGGACAGGCGTGCAGCCGAGGCCGACCACATTGTTGTGCTCAACCGAGTTACGCCCCACACAAAATTCCACGGGCCGATTGAGAGCGGCCTAACCAAGATGCTGACCGTGGGCCTCGGCAAAGGGAAAGGGGCAGCTCTGTACCACCGGGCCGCAGTCCAGCATACCTTTGGCATCCTTCAAGACGCTGCACGCCATATCCTTGAAAGCCGTTCCGTCTTTGGGCTTGCCTTACTCGAAGACGGTTACAAGAATGTCTCCCGAATCTGTGCTATAAGACCTGAAAACTGGTTTGAAGCAGAACGGAGCCTGCTCGAAGAAGCACGCCTTATGTTGCCCCACATCCCGTTTGACCCGATTGATATTCTAATCGTAGATGAAATCGGCAAGGACATCAGCGGTATTGGGATGGATTCCAATGTGACGGGAAGACACCGGGATATTGTAGGAGACTTTTACAAGGCCCCGCATGTGAAACGTATCTTTGTAAGAGATTTGAGCCGTGAATCAGACGGAAATGGAAACGGCATCGGGCTGGCAGACGTTACAACACGGCGCCTCGTGGATGCCCTTGACCTTGAAAAGACCTACATGAATGCCCTGACTGCCATCTCCCCCGAAAAGGCGGCTATTCCCATGTATTATGAGACAGATCGTGAATGCATTGAAGCCTGCCTCAACTCTATCGGTATGGTGAAGCCCGAGGCAGCGCAGATCGTTCGTATCAAAAACACTGCCACGCTGGAGACGCTCATGAGCTCACGGGCCCTCAAAGGCGATATCAGCTCCAATCCGGACCGCCAGGTTGCAGGACCATGGGAACCGATAGCCTTTGATGATACTGGCAACCTATTGGATTTCGGATTTTAGATTGCGGATTGCGGAATGAGAAGAAGGTGAAACGAGCAAATTAGTGACCAGTAACCAGTGGGCGGCAAGCAGTAAAGAGTGTACAGCATTCAGTAACGAGCAACCAGTGACCAGCAACGAGCAACGAATAAAGAATAGCTGCAACCCCCAATCCGCAATCAGCAATCAGCAATCCCCAATCCGATACCACATCTGCTCTACGGCATTTGGATACACTGCCATCTTGTTTCAAACTGAGCCGTTTCTTGTGAAGCGAATCTACTTGCCCCATTCACAAAAAAAAATCTTGAAAATGCAAATACAAAAAACCGGTCCAGCCAAACCAGGGCACACTCGAGCGGTCCTTAATATGTGCAAAGATATACAGGCCTATTTTGAGGGGGACCCCATTAAGGCTCCGTGGAAATTCCTGGATATAAGCGGGCTGACCCCTTTGCAACGCTTAGTGCTGGAGACTGTTTCGAACGTTCCTAACGGAGAGGTCCGATCCTATGGCCAAATAGCTGCACATGTCGGACACCCTCGGGCCTGTCGTTTTGTAGGGACCACACTTGCCCGGAATCCTTTCCCCATCTTGATTCCGTGTCATCGTATTGTCCGGGCTGATGGCTCACCAGGCGGTTTTTACGGTGGAACCGACCTTAAGAAACGCATGCTCTTGCTGGAAAAAAGGAGCCCGGCTTCTATCATGTGAAATGCCACCTTACGAGGATGAATAGATGAGCTGTGCGGGGAGCATAATTTTCTAACCAGACGAATTAAGACTCGAATGCGTGGGCATATTCAGGATAAAGCTTTTTTGCACATTCAGGGCATATACCGTGACTAAAATCAGCCTCTGAGTGAGCACTAATGTAAGCTTCAAGTTGATTCCAATAACCTTTATCATCACGTATTTTTTTGCAGGAGGCACACATGGGGAGCAGCCCGCTCAATTTTTTCACCTTGGCAAGTGCCTCTCGAAGTTCGGAGATTAATCGTTCTTGCTCGTGCTGAGTTCGCGTGCGCTCGATTGCATACCGGATGGAACGCTCCAGCAGAGATGCGCCAAGCTCACCCTTGTCCAGATAATCCGAAGCCCCTGCCTTCATAGCCGCCATGTCTACTTCTTGAGTTCCCTTGCCGGTAAGCAATATTATTGGTCCTTTGCAGCCATTCTTAACCGCTTCGTTCAAGAGCTCCAGCCCGTTGCGCTCGCCAAGATGGTAGTCGACAAGAAAAACGTCGTGTTTATTGTTCACCATTGGTTCTATGGCATCATCATAAGTTGCTACCCATTCCAGTCGGAATTTCTCTGCCTCGATTTCTAAGAACAAATCCCGCAGTATGGTATAGTCATCCTGGTCATCATCAATAAGGAGTACTCTGATCGGGTAATTGTCCATCTTAGCCTCCAATTTATTGAGGTGGCGGTTCGACTATTTCAAATAAAATGTCTCTCATGGTGAGGGCAATTGATTGTTACCACATGAAATTTGGGTTTCCGACAATCAAGTCTATATCTATGACGGTGAAGTTACAATTAGTTTCCATCCATAAATGGCCCTTTTCCGCAATCTCGGCGTCAAGCTGCGTGGTTGCTTGTGCGACGTACCTCGGTACGCCTCCGCGCAACCCCTTGTTTTCCTTGACCTTGCGGAAAATTGCTCATTTCTGAATTGGAAACTTACGCTTGTGCCCATTGAGTTTTTACAATTCATGGATGGGCACCAATTAGTTCAACAACTACATTTTGTCAAGAAATTAAAAGTGTTAGTTATTGTCCGTCTATAAATACCATAAAATCCCCTTTAAGTTGACGGCCCCCGGCTCTTAGGGCCTGTGCCTCGGAGAGGGGAGTTTGTGGATGGACACCATCTATATAACATATTGAATTTTCTTGGCAGATAGACAGTGCGTTATTTTGTGAAAAAAAGTGTTTGCAAAGCAATATTTTTTTGTATATACGGATGACAGTTTACCAGTTGACACGATACGGGCAACAAAAGAAGTGAGGCTGCTTTGCTGGTACTTGACGAACTACGATACTCTGAGGAGCATGTGTGGGTCCGATATGAAGAGAATCACACTGTCACCATCGGCTTAACAGATTTTGCCCAGTGCCAGCTTGGAAAACTCAATTATGTAGAACTGCCTAACGAGGGTGATGACATTGTAACCCGTGAGCCCCTTGGGAGCGTGGAGTGTAACTGCCTCGTTAACGATCTTTACTCCCCGGTCTATGGCCGGGTTGTTTTAGTCAACAGGGATGTTATTGACGATCCCTCGCTGGTCAACTACTCGCCTTACAACGATGGCTGGATCATGCGGGCCAAGCTCTTTTCCCTGCATGATCTTGAGATGCTCATGTCCGCCGATGAGTACGAGAAATACATACTAACCAATTACCCGCCAAGATAATCCCTATGATAGCTCAGAGCTGAAAACTCAAGGCTCAAAGGCAAAAAAACAACGATTGGAAAATTAGTGAGTATTCTACACGTTGGCAGCCCTGGTAGCTAGTTTCCATCCATAAATGGCCCTTTTCCGCAATCGCCGACTTCGCCATAGTAGCCCTCTTGGCTACGAGCCGACTTCGCCAAAGCACTGGCTGCGACGGCTGAACGGCTGAATCGGCGTCAATCAGCCGGAGGCTGACAAGACTGCGGGGTTGCTTGTGCGACGTACCTCGGTACACCTCCGCGCAACCCCTTGTTTTCCTTGACCTTGCGGAAAATTGCTCATTTCTTAATTGGAAACTTACGCTTGTGCCCATTGAGTTTTTACGATTCGTGGATGGAC
>JAUWMM010000137.1 GCA_030613145.1 Desulfobacterales bacterium
GGCAGATGATATTCTGTGCTTGAATTAAGCTAACATATTGGTGTTGACTGATCAAGATTGAGTGCCTACACTTTCAATCGCTGTAAAGCGAAAACTTCTCACCGGGACCATAAAAAGTACGGATTTCTTGCCAGAACAACATCCTGAAATCAATTCATGCCTATTACATATACCATAAAATTGAAAAGGGCAAACCCCTGAAAAAGGAACTGCCCTTATTGAAAAACGATATCACAGGAAATTTTTGGACATGATACGTGTGTAGATAGCAGGTATCTGCAGGCTACACCAGTAAAAAAAACAGGACCATTGCTGACTCTACCTAAACCATCATTAACATACGGAAGAACTTGATCTCAGCTATTGCATTTTATGAACTTCTTAAAGTCATAATATAGCAATCTCTGTCAAAATGAATCGCCATTCCTTTTGAGGTTGAACGTACCATGCTTCCTGTGCAGCCCTTCAAACTCTTCACGTACTTAAATTCTTCAATGCTGTCACTTGGAATTGTAAAATCCAGAATAAACCGTGTACCTTCAGGAAAAGACGTTAATGTATTAATGAATGTTCCGGAAGCAGATATGTCTCTGGTTTCAAGATCTAACACCCTCTTCCTGCCTGTCGTTATAGGTTCCAGCCTTACAGGGAGTGGAAGAATAAACCTTTCATATTGACGTCTCTCTTTCATTAACAACACCTTCGTGAGTGAGGTTCGAAGAGCAATAAATGTATCATAATAGAATTGGCATGAGATGCAGATCAACCATCAAAACAAGAAGTTCTATGAAATAAAATATGGTAGGGACGTTTGGATGTCAATACAAATATAAAAACCGTGTTCCTTCCGGAAAGGATGAGGACTCCTTGGTATAAATGAATATTTCCGGTCATACACGCAAAAATTCGTGAGGGGTTAGGGCACGTTCTGCACGAATGGCCCCAAAGACAAAAGATTATAGGATGTCCCCAAAGATACTTTTACAAGGACCTGACCCTTTTGCCTTCCTACTTTCATTGGCCCTTACATATCCCCCCATAATAGACCCATTTTATGTCTTGACAATAGGGCCACATTTGTGGCACTATAAAAACAAATAATTATGGGAGGGCTAATATGCTGATTCAAACCAAAATCCAGGTTAACCCAACAGACTATGAATTCATCAAGAAAGTCTACAAGGATTTTCGCTACAAAAGCCTAAGCGAATACATGCGAGAAGCCATTCATGCCAAGGTGAATCAAGACCGCAAAAGACTTCGGGAACAAAAAAGGATTGCAGCCATGGAAATGATTGGGAAAGCGCCATATAAGAACCTTTTTGAGTCAATAGAAGGAGAAGATTTTGAAAGCCGGTGAAATCTATTGGGTAAATCTTGATCCAACTATTGGCGATGAGATCAAAAAAAGACGACCAATAGTCGTCTTGAACGGCGGTCATGATAAACATCTTAAACTTGCCATTGTTGTCCCTGTCACCGCATGGAGTTCGTATTGGGAGAAAAACCCGTTTTTTATTTCTTTAGAACCCAACACAAAGAGTGGCCTTAAGAAAAAGTCAGTGGTTGACTGTTTTCAGATTAGGGCTGTTAGCCACAACAGATTCGCGGAAAAGATCGGGGAGCTTTCAAACGAAGAGATCGTCCGGATAAAGAGGTCAATTACCCTAATTCTTGACATCGAGCCGAAACACTGCGAGGAGTAATACCTTTTCCCCCGTCTCCCTTTCTCCACACCACTGAGCACAAAATAAGACAGGGAGCCCTATGTCTCCTGCCTCCAAACTTACTTGCTGTGTGCCAAGAATGAAGATTTATCCAGTGCAATTCGTGCAACGAAGCGCGAAGTGCATTTCACAAGGACCTGACCCCGCTGTCTTTTTTTAGTCAACATTAATCAGCGTCCACCTGCCCGCTCGTGCCCCAGGCCGCCTCGCCTTGGTTGGCTGGCGGGCGCGCTTGCAATGGGAGGCGGGTCTGCGTTAATCTGCCTGCCCAGTTAAATCTGATTTTGCTTTTATTTAACCGGGGCGGCTGTATTTTCCCTATCCAATTTGTTTCAGGACTATCACATACCTGCTGGTAACACCCAGTATCCTTTTTTTCTGCATTGCGGCGACGACCACTGCACTGAAGCGTTGTGCGGACATTGGAGCCTGGATGATGTGGGTGTGCTGCCAGTCGGTTTTGTTCAGAATTCTGAGGTAGTCGTCTATCAGGATTGCCCCTTTGCCGGATTCTTCTGCCGCCGGTTTGCTCTGAAAATCCCGCCAGTCCGCGTTGATGAAAGCAAGCCTTGTTGTCTTTTTGGCATTGAGTTTCAGGAGAGCGAAGAAGGCCTCAAGGAATTCAAGGTATTCTTTCTTCGGCAGTCCGGATATGCTTTTCCTGTCATAGTCTGCGGCCTTTTTGTCAAAGTATGGCGGATCGAAGATGATGAGGTCGGCTTTTTCTTTTGAACTTACAGGCCAGGATAGGTGTTGATCTGGTGCTGGAGTCCATGTGTGAGGTTCGATTTCGGGGCGTGTTTTTGGCCGGTCTGTCATATCAAACGCCCAGCATCTGCGGCTTAAGGCAAGGCAGGTGTCGGGGGTCACGCCTCCTCCCGCCATGGGGTCAAGGACCAGGTCATTCTGCTTTGAGAAATAGAAGAGGATGTGTGCTATCAGTTGCGCAGGGATGCGCCCCGGCCAGTCATCTCCGAATCTTTTATCACAATCATTCCATTCCCACTGGTCCCATGTCCTCAGTCCCCAGCCAAGTTCCTTGAATCTTTCAAGATCTTCTTTATCTTCCAGAGCCAGCGACCAGACCATTGGTTCTGTCCAGTTGTGCTTTTCTGCTACCTGAGAAACGGTGAAGCCTTTGGACAAATCTGTATTTGGCGGATTTGGCAATACTGCCATTTTCGCCAAATGGTCACGGATCACCTCCCTGGCTTGTCCCAATCTCTTTGCAATCCTGTCCTGGGGAATACCGAGGCGATTCATGCGGAATATCTTGATGTCCATGCCCATCTGGGTTGCAGCTTTAAGGTCTGCTATGTAAGAGTCCACAGTTCGTCTCGCGCGTCCGATGGCCTTTCCGATATCCGCGGAGCTGAGACTGGAGTTTCTGGTGTATGCGCGTCGCGCCGTGTCTCTTGCCTCATCTTCTGTCAACTGTTTCGGGCCGATGGCTTTTTTAGCGGCATAGAGCAGCGGGTCTGTCCCATCCAGGTCCTTTATGACTGCTTCGACCTCTGCTACCCCGGTTGACTTGTAAGCGCTCCATCTGTGAGCCCCATCTAACAGACGGTATCTGCCGGGCTTGCCAGGGTCAGGCTCCACTTCAATAGGCTCAAATTGGAAGCCGTCTCTGATGTTTTCGGCGAATATGCCGACACGCCTGGGATCGATCCCCTTTCTCGGATAAATATCTTCATCAAGGATGATTGAGGAAATGGGAATTTTTGTTGTCGGTTGAGTCATAGTTTTTTGCCGCCCCGGTTAAATACGCTGCGCTCCTCACTATCGTGAATTTCACTGGACAGGCGGATTTTCGCGGATTAACACTGATCTTTTTCATAAAAAAGCAAAACCCAATTTGTTCTTTGTATTTAAAGCTCATCTGCGTTTATCTGCGTGTATCTGTGGCTGAGATATCTTCCTACACCAGTTGTATTCTTATTCGACCTGACCCTTCCAGCATCTTTTGAATTTCTGTTGACAGATAGACCTGCCCGCTCATGCCCCTGGCCGCCTCGCTCCGCCCTTTCATTGGTGACCCCATGTTTATATCTTTCAGCTGAAAGAAAGGCATAAAAGCATAGACGTTATATAATAAAATACCAAAAGGTTACGCCTATCACAATGGCATAATAAAAATTTATTTTCTTGTAGATAAAAAAATAACCTCCTGATAGCATAGAGGCAAATTTTCCACAATTATAAACTCTAAGCTAAAAGGAGGCTATTATGAGTAACAAGGAGATTATCAGGCATGAGCAGTATTGTCAAATGATCAAAGAGATTTCTGGATCAGATGAATATCTGATCGTTGGCCCCAAAGACACATACAACAACGAGAACGCGTAACCCGGACAATAAATTTTTAGAGCTATCATTTTGATGCCAAAAATATGGTTTTAAGAAGCGAAAAGAGCTTTTTTTTAAGCGAGTTTAAAGTAAATACAAGTAGACAGATCGGTCAGACCCGGAATTATCGGTCGAATTACCCCGGCTTGGGCAAGATGCATTGGAGAAAAAATTTGGCATGACAGCCAACAGACTGAAAAATTAGCTGATGGATCTTTAGAATTGACTTTCCAGGTGGCTGGTCTTGAAGAAATTAAGAGATGGATTATGGGTTTAGGCCCCGAAGCTTGTGTTGAGGAACCTGAAAGGCTGAGAGATATGGTTAAGGCCGACTTGAAGAAATCTTTAATTCAATATGAAGGAATAAGGCCTGCGTTCATAGAACCTGATGTGCTGGAAAACCGATTGGATTATGCTTGATGGTTTATTGACGCATCCAGTAAAATTCATGTATTTTTTCAAAATAGATATACAATTTGTCTGAATCGTTTATCTGTGTATGTGGTTCTCTAACATTTTAATAATCTTGACTAATTACTTATTTATAGTTTACATGAGGAAGCTGATGGTTGCAAAACATCCTTTTTCTTTAAGTAATGGGAGGCTGGGGCGAAGATGGGAAAAAACGATCAAAAAAAGCAAATGGGAGACTACTATTCGGACGTACATGGGATAACATGCCCGATGTATTAAGACCTTCCTATGCTCCCTGTTAACTTACATTGCTTTAGACTTCCGTCCTGCAGATACATGATAATTTTTTAACGGAGAATTATGATGAAAGAATCCGATACAACAAACAACCAAATCCTGGATGAGCTGATTCGTAGAATCCTGCAGGTCGTTCAGCCGAAACGACTGATTCTTTTCGGTTCGGCGGCACGCGGAGAGATAAATCCTGAAAGCGACCTAGACGTCCTGGTCGTAATGCCGGACGGCATTCACCGCAGGCGTACCGCTCAGACCATTTACCGCAGCCTAACAGGACTGGGTGTGGCCAAGGACATCATTGTGGTGACGGAAACAGATGTCAAAGAGCATGGCGAGAACACTTCCCTGGTACTCTATCCGGCGCTACGGGAAGGAAAGGAGCTCTATTATGCCACAGGATAAACATGTTCCCGGCTCTGCTGAGGATTGGCTTGCGCGCGCGATTGGTGACCTGGCCTTAGCCCGTGTCCCTCTGCCCGACGAAGGGTATTATGAAGACTTGTGCTTTCATGCTCAGCAGGCGGCGGAAAAAGCCATCAAGGCGGTATATAAGAAACACGATCTGACATTTCGCTACACCCATGATCTGGGAGAACTTTTAGCAGACCTTATGGACAAGGGAATAACCATTCCGCCTGAAGTAGAAGCGGCTCAGATCCTTACTGCTTACGCCTGGGAAGCACGATATCCAGGCCTTGCAGAACCTGTGCCGGACGAAGAATACCGTGAGGCCATCCAGCAGGCCGATGACGTTGTGCGGTGGGCCAAAAATCTTATCAAAGGTCATTCGTCATGATTCCCAAAGGGTGCAAACGACTGACTGAAGGTAACCCCTTTATCAAATAAATCGAGGGTTAAGACAGAACTTATAATCTAAGAGGCGTGCCGGAAGTTCCTCAAAAGCGCCTGACCAGGCGTAATTCAGGCGAAACCAGGCGCTATTCGGGCGCAAAAAAATAAAATCCGATACAAGGCAGGCGAAAAATTTGAACTGCCCGATGATTTCGACCTGGACGAATACACCAGGCACAGTTTCAAAGTCATGCAGGATGAACTCTACACAGTCAAAGTTCGCATTACACCGGCCTGGGCAAGATATATCGGTGAAAAAATATGGCACGAAAGCCAGA
>JAUWMM010000027.1 GCA_030613145.1 Desulfobacterales bacterium
CGCGGAGGCGTACCGAGGTACGTCGCACAAGCAACCCCGCAGTCTTGTCAGCCTCCGGCTGATTGACGCCGATTCAGCCGTTCAGCCGTCGCAGCCAGTGCTTTGGCGAAGTCGGCTCGTAGCCAAGAAGGCTACTATGGCAAAGTCGGCGATTGCGGAAAAGGGCCATTTATGGATGGAAACTAGTTGATTGTGGGTCCTTGTACTGAATTGGGAAAAGGCCTTATTGGAGATGCATCAGAAATTCCTGATTCCCCTTGGGACCGAGAATAGGGGAGGCTATGACCCCGAGTACGTGGAGATTAAGGTCCTGAAATGCCCTACCAAGGTCATCGATGACAGCCTTATGTTGGGCCGGATCACGAACTACGCCCCCCTTGCCGACCAAGCCTCTTCCTACCTCGAACTGGGGCTTGACAAGGCAGATGATGCGACCGGGCCGTTTCATGAATTTCAAGACAGCGGGGATCACTATCTTCAGTGAGATAAAGGAGACGTCTATACAGGTGAGATCCACAGGGCAGGGTAGGGCGCCTGCATCAAGGTGCCGGATGTTGGCCCGTTCAATGACCTTGACCCGGGGGTCGGATCGCAGTTTCCAGTGCAACTGACCGTAGCCCACATCCACTGCTGTAACGTGTTTTGCGCCATGCTTGAGAAGACAATCGGTGAACCCCCCGGTAGAGGCCCCAACATCAAGGCAAGTGAAGCCTGTAACATCAACTTTGAAGGCGCTAAGGGCGGCTTCGAGTTTTATGCCTCCGCGGCTTACATATGGGATATCCCTTCCGGTGATCTTGATGGCACAATTGACGGGTACCAGACTGCCTGCCTTGGTTATTCTTTCACCATCGACCCATACCTCACCGGCAAGGATCAGCGCCAGAGCGCGATGACGGCTCTGGGCAAGTTTCCTTTCGACCAACAGGACATCCAAACGTTTCCTGGAGGGTTTCATAGAACCCCACTACTCCATCACTCCGTCATTTCCTGATGAACGGCTGCTCGTTCAAATTTGCTCAGCTGCTCTTCATAATAAGCTCTGTCTTCCGGCTGCATGGCCAAGGCCTGTTTAATGGTCATTATTGCTTTTTTATTCAATCCATTTACATGGTAGCTCTCCGCCAGGGTGTCCAGGATATGAGGCGCCGACTTTAAGGCTGCAGCGTGTTGAGCATACACAAGGGCCTTGATAGGCTCCCGGCATTCAGTCTGTTCGCAGGTGGCATAAAGCCAAGCCAGGTTATTCAAGGATTCTGAATCGCGGGGTGCAAGCTCAATCGATTTTTCATAGGCCTCGATAGCCATCACATATTCCTTGTTTTGGTAGTAAATAGAGCCCAGCATGCTGTAGAGCCCGGGATTTATCGGGTTTCGCTTGATTTCTCTGGTCAGGACCTTTTGGAGAAAGTGTTTGTTTAAAGTCTTTCCCATCTCTCCGAAATTGATTGCATAGCCCGCGTATCCGATACACAACATCCCGCCTATAAAGAGCATTATGCTCCTGCGCAATTTTCGGTCGTGCCGGACGATCATGCTTCTGTCGGCTTCGCACTTTTTCAGATAATCGATCCGCTGGCGGATACTGAAATGATGCCAGCTTGGCCTGTCGTGGCTCCGGCCGCTATAAACAGCGATCTTTTCCAGGGATGAAACGAGCCAGAGGCTGCTCCCCAGGAGATCGAAGGCGTAAAGATCTGCCTGTCGTTCGCAGTTGCGCATAAAGTATCCAAAAACGTAGCGGAAGTAGATCAACAGAATGCTTGCCATGGCTATCGTTAACAGGATTGATGTCAGGGTGACTTGTTCGAACTGGATATCGCGTGTGATTGGAAACGACAGATTGCCGTACAAGATTGCATAAAGGATCAAATCAAAGACAGCATAAGACAGCACGATGAAGCCCAGAAGGAATATAAGGTAAAAGACCAGGTGCTTTTTCTTGATATGGCCGATCTCGTGGGCCATGACGGCGTCGATTTCATTATCATTCAAGATCTGAAGCAGGCTTTCCGTCACGAGGATATAGCGAAACCTCTTGATCAATCCCATGACCCCGGCTGTCAGCATTTTCCCTTCAAAGATCGGCCAATTCAAAATATTGTTGTACTTCAAGTTGGCCTTTTCGCAGATAGCCTCGATACGTTTACGCTTAAGGCCATCCGGCAAGGGTCGACACCGCCAGAAAAATTTGATCAAAGAAGGTGCGATAACAACTAGGGCCGCCAGAAAAAACGAAAAGAAAATAACCTGTCCCTCTGGTGTGGCCAGTAGACGTTTTGGGGCGGAAAATGGCAGGATATTGATTATGTCCACACCTACCGAGATCATTATCCACGGTAAGATCACGGGAAGACTGAACGAAATATTGGAAAGCACATAAGATCGTCTTGAGAGTTGGGTCTGAAACAGGGCTTTATAAGATTTGTAGGCCCCTGCCCATATAATGGAAAGGTAGCCTATAAAAAGGCCGATAAACAAGAAGGCGGTCAGACTAGGCGAGCCTGCAAATAAAGGAATAGTCGTAAGAAAGAATTTCAGGTTTAAGACGTAGATGTTAATCGCAAAAATGATAATGGCTAGGATTGCCTGTCGATTGAACACACGGTCGAACTCGCCGTGGAATCCAAAAACACCCCTTGCCTCAATCTTTTTTGAAAGGGCGTTAAAGGCGGCTCTTGTGGTTATTGCAAGTATGCCCACGCACAACAAGAAGATACCCAGGGTCTCAGAGGGTCCAAGATAGGGGCTTTCCGGAGGGTAATAGGTGGTGTAGATGAGAAGAACTAGAATGAAGTAAATAAAATTGCCATACATTGTTTAACCTTGGCCCGTTTGCACAAGTGCTTAAACTTGTTGTAAATGCGGACATTTGTATATTTCCCGTGCCTGTCTGTGAATACATAGTCTTCAGGGCCGGGATTGTCAAGATGCCTCTCCAAAGGCCCCCTTGAGCCTTGCATTAGCCGGCACGGTTTACCCCTGATCCTTTCCTTGCATCCCGGAAAGCTAACCTTGCCGAAAAATGTGTTTTGTGATACTAATGCACTGAACTTATCGACCCTAACTAGTGTCCATCAACTCCCCCTTACCCTGGAGGGAGGGGGTTGAGGGAATAAGTGCTAAGTTGTTTTGTTAACGTTCACAGGTGACATTTATGCCGTAGGGATTGTTTTGAAAGATGAACGTCGAACATCGAACGTCCAACGTCGAATGAAAAACGAATATCCAATACCGAACATTCAACGGCTATTTCTGTTTCTTCATCTTTTTCCATTCAACATTCGATGTTGGACGTTCGATGTTCGATGTTCATTTTTTTCAGTAAACCTTCCACAGTCCATCCGGTGCAAAAATAACTTAGCGCTTATGGGGGTTGAGGGGAGGGAATTTGGGGTATTTCTGGATGGGTACTAACCAAGTGGATGCAATGAATTTTGATACGAAAACCCTGTTTCTCACATAGAGAGCGGGGTTTTATGGTTTTGAGGCCAACTCAACCCGCCTCAGGCCCCCTGGTCTTAAGGAAAGGGCAAACAGGAAGAAAAAGTCGCGGGGGTCAGAAAGGGGAAACCAACCGAAAGATAGCCAAGACGTGGGAAACTTAATGAGAACAAAAAGACTATATAAGAAAGTGGCAATAACTGCCATAGCCGGTGTGGCGACCATGATCACTGTCATATACATCGCCTATCTATCACACAGTAAGTTTAAGAAAAATGTTACTTCCCAGACACAGCATGAGTTGCTGGCAATTGGTAAGGCAATTGCACTTGGGCTGGAGGATTTCATTGCAGAGCATTCTAAGGCTCTGAAGATTGTTTCAGGGAATCCACTATTCCAAAAAGAAGTCTATGAAAAAAGGACTTGTGATAGTCCTGAAACCATATTTTGTCCAATTAGAAACCTTTATGAAGTCTACAATGAAAGTACAGATGCGCTTACATTATTGGATGCCAATGGCGTTATGTTGTACAGGGAGCCATTCATAGCAGACAAAATTGGAATAGACCACTCTAACAAACCGGGTGTCGCATGTATCCTAAGAGAGCACAAGTCATGTATCAGCGAGGTATTTTATAACTATTTTGGCAACCTTGCCATATCTATATCAGAGCCAATTTTTTACAAAGATAAATTTGCTGGAATTGTCAGGTGGATGATTGAAACCAATACCATTGCTAAGCGTTTTGTTGAACCGGTCAAGATTGGCAAGAAGGGCTATATTTGGATGTTTGATGATAGAAATACTATTCTTACACATATGAGAAAAGATTTTATTGGAATGTCGGTATTGGATGCAGTACGGAAGATTCATAAGGAAAGAGGCGATGTTTTTGATGAAAGCAGGGCGAAAGAGCATATCCGAGAGAAACATGATTATCTCAATAGAGTAAAGGATGAGATGGAAGGGTGCGGGATATATGTAAATTGTGTCACCTATGAAAATGACATAGTTGCTTTTAAGAAGGTTTTAGCAGGAAATGTAACCTTTAATTTGATTATAAGTTTGCCCTATTCTGAAATCATTGGGCCGATTCAAAAACATGGAAGAGAGACATTCGGCCTTGCAGGGCTTGTTGTCTTGCTGTTGGGTACTGGAGGATTGGTTCTTTTCAGAAGTGAAAAACGAAAGACCAAACTCGAAACAGAAGCCAGGTATTTAAAAGAGATAGCAAATGGAGCAGATGCGCTGCGGCAAAGCCAGGAGAGATTCAGGCAGATGGCAGCAAATATCAACGAGGTCTTCTGGATGAGTGAGCCTAAATCCTCAAAAATGCTGTATGTTAGTCCTGCTTACGAAGATATATGGCAACGCACTGTTAAGATTTTGTACGAAGATCCAAAGAAATGGGTGGAGTATATTCATAAAGATGATCTTGAAATTGTGATGGCCAATTGGCAAGAACAGGTAAAGGGTCATTCTACATACGAGGAGTTCAGGATAATATTGCCTGATGGATCAATAAGGTGGATAGCAAATCACGCTTATCCTATCTTGAATGACAAAGGTCAGGTTACTCGTGTTACAGGTGTCGCGAGAGACATCACAGATCGCAAGCAAGCAGTTGAACAAAAACTGAAAATTGAAGTCCAGTTCCAAGAGGTTCGAAGAATGGAAACGATAGCTAACTTAGCGGGTGGCATTGCACACGAATTTAACAATGCCTTGGTCGGAGTTTCCGGAAATATTGAACTGCTTCAAATGGATTTGCCTGATGACGAGAAAATAGATAGATACATTGGTCGAATGAAGGATTCTGCTCATCGAATGGCTAATCTTACAGATCAGTTGCTGGCCTATTCCAGAGGAGGAAAGTACCAACCAAAAACTATATCTTTGAATGATTTTGCGGAAGACACCTTGTCCCTGATAAAGCACAGCATCGATCCTGCCATTCGAGTGGAGACAGATTTACCGCGTGACATTTCTCATGTAGAGGCTGATCTTACCCAGATGCAGATGGTGCTTTCTGCCATATTACACAATTCCGCAGAGGCCATGAAAGGCGAAGGTCGTATCAGGATCATCACCAGAGATGAGAAGATCGAGGAGGAAATTGCAAAAACCGACCCCGATCTCAAACCCGGCCACTACGTCAGCCTTACAATCAAGGATGATGGAAAAGGTATGGACGAAGAAACTATAAGTAGAGTATTTGACCCGTTTTTTACCACGAAGTTTCAGGGTCGGGGCATGGGCATGGCTGCAGTGTATGGGATTATCAAGAATCACGGCGGCTGGATCTCGATTGGTTCCGAATTGGGCAAAGGGACTGTGGTGCGAATCTACCTGCCTGCCGTGGCGGTTCAGGCGGAACCGGCAAAAGAGACTAAAAGTGAATTGACCACTTGCACAGGAACCCTACTGGTCATTGAGGATGAAGATGTTGTAATAGATGTAATCGGTCCGATGCTAGAGAGGTTGGGTTACTCTATTTTGGTGGCCAAAACCGGCACGGAGGCCATTGAAATTGCCCGGACCTTTGATGGGGATATTGACTTGGCTATTCTGGATATTGTTTTACCTGATATGGGGGGAAAGGAGGTGTATCCCCTCATTATGGAAGCAAGGCCAGATATGAAAGTAATCGTTTGTAGCGGCTATTCCCTGGATGGCCCTGGACAGGAGATTCTGGATGCGGGTGCTCAAGCCTTTATTCAGAAACCGTTTTCGCTTAAAACATTATCGGAGAAGCTGAAAGAGGTGTTGGGAGGACAAACAGGCAACTGATATTAGCCAAAGATTTATTTGCCAGGAGCTGGGTTCAAGCAACCTTGTCTTTTCACCAAGGACCCAACATGTAGCATGGGCGCCGATTTATGTGGTTTAATTCATGACTAACTATAGCTGCTATTTAGGCAATATGTTGAAAGTGCAAAGTAAAGTATTTTGATATCCAAAAACGATCTATTGTATCCTTGTGGTGGCGATGGCGGCAAGTGATCATCAACTGGAACCTGAACATTCAATGGGGAAAAGCCGCGCGATTGAATCCGTATAGGGCTCTTCACGCGGCTTCGTCCAATAGAGGTACACCATGAAAGACGAAGACAAAACAAAGGCTCAGCTTATTGCTGAATTAAGAGAAATGCGCCGGTTGGTCTCTGAATTTGAAAAAACTGAACCCCTGCTTAAACAGGCCGAGGAGGCGCTGATGGAAGAAGCGATCCGGCGCCGTATCCTGGTCGAGCAATCCAGAGACGGCATCGTCGTCCTCGACGAAAACGGCAAGGTATACGAGGCAAACCAGCGATATGCCGATTTGCTCGGCTACTCTATGGAGGAAGTCCTTCAACTCCACGTTTGGGACTGGGACACCCAATGGACGCAGGAGCAGCTGTTGGAAATGCTCCGGACGGTCAACGAAACCGGTGATCATTTCGAGACACTCCATCGCCGCAAGGACGGTACGTGTTATGACGTTGAGATCAGCACCAATGGGGCTATTTTCGGGGGGCAGAAACTGGTGTTCTGTGTGTGCCGGGACATCACCGAGCGCAAGCAGGCCGAGGAGGCGCTGAGACAGAGTGAGGAGAGGTTTAGAGCCATATTCGAAGCAGCACAAGACTCTATTTTCATAAAGGACAAGGCTCTCAGGTACACGCATGTCAATCCGGCAATGGAAAATCTTTTCGGTTTACCTTTGTCTGAACTTGTCGGCAAAACTGATGATGAACTTTTTGGGGAAGAGGCTGGAGGCCAAGTCAGAGAAGAAGATTCCAAAGTTTTAGAGGGAAAAATCGTCGAGGAGGAGAGCACCAAGCCAGTGAACGGGATCCCGATAACGTTCCATGTCATCAAGGTCCCCATGATCGACAACTCCGGTCAGGTCATTGGACTGTATGGCATTGCTCTTGACAGCACCGAGCGCAAGCGGGCGGAGGAGGCGCTGCGAAAAGCTCATGGCGAGCTGGAAACGCGGGTTGAGGAGCGTACTGCTGAACTTATAAAAGCAAATGAGAAGCTGAAGAGGGAAATAGAAGATCGCAAGCAGGCTGAGGAGGCGCTGAAGGATAGTGAACTGCAGAAGGGAGCGATTCTTGATGCCGGCGTTGATATGATGATGCAATACGATACGGACCTACGAATATTATGGGCCAACAAGACCGCAGCTGCATTCGTTAACAAGACCCCTCAGGACCTGGTCGGACATAAATGCCACAAAATTTTTCAGGGCCTTGATTCTCCTTGTCCCGGATGTCCATGCGTAAAGGTTTTAGAAACGGGAAATTCAGAAAATACGATTATGTATCAAGCTGACATGGACACCGTTGGCGAATCTTATTGGCACAACTACGCAGTGCCCATCAAGGATGAATCCGGCAAGATAGTTACGATTATTGAGATTGCGCGAAATGTTACCAAGCAAAAGCAGACAGAGGAGGCGCTGAGAGAATCTGAAGAAAAGTACAGAACACAGTTTGAAGAAGCTCTTGATGCCATCTTCGTATCTGAAGCGGAAACAGGGATATTAGTTGATTGCAACCATGCAGCGTCAGTGTTGGTTGGAAGCGCAAAATCGGAGATAGTCGGCAAACACCAGAGGATTCTTCACCCCCCAGAAGAAGTTGAAGGAGAATTTAGCAGGACTTACAAAAAGCATTTTGAAGAAAAAGAAGGTCAGACATTGGATGCCCAGGTTATTACCAAAGATGGAGAAATAAGAGATGTTACAATAAAGGCCAATATCTTTAAAATTAAGGGCAGAAGATTTCTGCAGGGGATATTCCGTGATATCACCGATTGGAAGCGGGCAGAGGAAGAAAAAGAGGAGCTGGAAGAAAGATTTCACCAAGCCCAGAAGTTGGAAGCCATTGGGACTCTTGCAGGTGGCATTGCCCATGACTTTAACAACCTGCTCATGGGTATCCAGGGAATTGCCTCCTTAATGCTCATGAAAATGGATTCAACGCACCCGCATTATGAACGGTTAAAGAACATTGAAAAGCAGGTTGAAAGCGGAGCTAGGCTAACCTCACATTTGCTTGGATATGCCAGGAAGGGGAAATATGAAGTCAAGGCTGTTGACCTGAACCAATTAGTGGAAGATGCCTCTGAGACTTTTGGCAGAACCAGAAAGCAGATTACTATTCACCGAGAGCTTGCCGATGGCTTATTTGCAGTAGAGGCAGACTCCGGGCAGATAGAGCAGGTGCTTTTGAATCTGTTTGTAAATGCAGCAGATGCCATGTCTGGTGGCGGGGATCTTTTCTTGAAGACAATGAATGTTACCTATACGGACATGAGAGGTAAGGTTTATAAGCCAAAGCGTGAAGACTATGTCATGTTAACGGTAACCGATACAGGCATGGGTATGGATAAAGAGACCGTGGAGCGCGTCTTTGATCCGTTTTTTACGACCAAGGAGATGAGCCGTGGTACCGGTCTTGGTTTGGCTTCTGTCTATGGTATCATAAAGGGCCATGGCGGATATATAGAGGTCGAGTCCAAGAAAGGGGAAGGAACGACCTTCAGCATCTATTTGCCTGGATCAGAAAGAAAGGTCGAGAAAGCTGTCAAGACTGCTGAGCGATTCATTAAAGGAACCGAGACCGTTCTCCTGGTAGACGATGAGGATGTCATACTGGAAGTAGGCCGGGACCTGTTGGAGGCTATGGGCTACCGGGTACTTATAGCCAAGGACGGAGAAGAGGCCATTGAGGTCTATAAGAAAAATCTGGACGAGATAGACATTGTTGTCTTGGACATGGTTATGCCCAATATGGGTGGTGGTGAAGCCTATGACCACATTAGGAAGATCAACCCGGCAATAAAGGTCTTGCTTTCAAGCGGATACAGTATCGATGGTGAAGCTACGGAGATACTGGAACGAGGCTGTGACGGTTTTATTCAGAAACCATTCAAAATGAAAGATCTGTCTGCAAAAGTAAGGGAGATTCTGGGCAAAGGATAGGCTGCACCCTGCATTAAGAACACCCGATCAATGTCGCGGTGGTAGTCCACGCTTCGTTGATCAAGGAAGCAATCGATATGTTACCGGAACTCGAATACACAAACACAAAAGGAATCCAATGAACAGATTCACTCGACAAGCAATAGCCTCGTAGCGACCATTGCTTGTCGGGTTATCTTGGTATTAAACCTTACAATAGCGTATAGCTGCTGCAATGTGGCAATATGTTGAAAGTGCAAAGTAAAGTATTTTGATATCCAAAAGCGATCTTTTTGATCCTTGTGGTGGCGATGTTGGCAAGTTATACTCCCGCCTAACTCAGCCAACCTGCCACATGTTGTATTATCTGAATCCTTGACACACAACTCTTTTTTTGCTATTTCTTGTCTTAAAAAAAGCAAGTTTTTATCCATTATCCATAAATAAATGGAGGGATAAATGAAATTAATAGAACAGATATCGGATTCAATTAGAATTAATCAAATGAGGTTAAAAACGATTGTTATGTTTCTGTTATGTGTTTATATAGGGTTCTCTTGTGCAATAGGCCCCAATTATTCTCCAGAATTAAGTCTAGAGAATTCAGGGTTGAATATGCATGATAAAACAGTAGTTGTCTCAAAGTTTTATAAAGCTCAAACAGAATTATCCTACCTGGGTGACCTCGATATTTCACGAATATTAGAATCGGCAAAACTATTTGATATTTCGTATAATATGGCAAACCGCCTTAATAGCGAAGGCATTGAAGCCTATAGCATGAAAGATGCTCCTGCTAATACGTTAAAAGAAGGTGAGGTTATGCTTAGCGGGGTTATTATAACAAGATCCATACCCATGGAAGAAAATTTTCCCTTTCCCGGGATGTTAATATTATTATTGGTTGGAAACGTATTACCTAGTCCGGCGGCCTATGATTCAGGCGTTTACTTAACGTACCAGTATGAACTAATCGATTCAACGGGTAGAATACTTTTTCATTCTCCAGAAAAGAGTTCACGTGTTTATTATAAAGATTATTATATATGGGGAAGATTATTTAACTATCAGAAATACGAAAAAAAAATCAGAGAAAACTTACAGAACCAAATTTACGATCTAATTGTTGATGATTTGTTTCGTTAAAAAACATATGATTACAAAATGTAACTTTTGACTATGTGGCAAATGGCCTGAGGTATTTACTTTTTTTATTTTCCCAAGTTCCATTAAAATGAACTACCCCGCGGCAAGCAGCGGGGTAGTTCATAGCCTCTTTTTGGTTCTCAAATGGGGCTTGGTATGATATCTATGCTGTGTTTGGGGATGGGATAAATAGCGGCAATGGCAATACTTTCAATTCTGGACTGGGGATTCCAACCACAATATGTGGGGCATAGATAGTGCCCATCCACGAATCGTAAAACTCAATGGGCACAAGCGTAAGTTTCCAATTCAGAAATGAGCAATTTTCCGCAAGGTCAAGGAAAACAAGGGGTTGCGCGGAGGCGTACCGAGGTACGTCGCACAAACAACTCCGCAGTTTGACGCCGA
>JAUWMM010000142.1 GCA_030613145.1 Desulfobacterales bacterium
TTTAACTCGCGTTCGAAAGCTCTTGCTCTTGAATTGATGAGATTTCTTGAATTGCTGGATGTAAATGTCGTTTCGGGAGCTGGTTATGAACCCCGTCGAGTAGATGAGAAGGTTATTGCTCGTTTGGAACAACCTTTGGACTTCCTAATTTACCTAATAACACAAGATGGTGAATCAACATGGACTAGAGATGAATTGGCATACTCTTTAGCCAAAGGATATGCTGTAGTTTTACTCGTCGAATCTGGAGCAGAAATAGGCAAAGGTTTACTCGGGAATTGGGAATATCTAGAATTTGAGCGCGATCACATAGGCGATACTTTCGTTGGAATCTTAGAGGCCATGCACTACATAAAACAGGAGAAGGTCGCAGCTAAAAAATACAAAAAAGGTTGATTCGGTTTTAATCAGAACATAGCCGAACAAGCGCCTGGAGCAGACCGTGTGAAAACAGCGGCTCAGGCTGGACGTCGCGCGTAAGGAGAGTGGGACGTTATGTTGCGAGTC
The DNA here is from genome assembly GCA_030613145.1 of Desulfobacterales bacterium. Classification (GTDB taxonomy): domain Bacteria; phylum Desulfobacterota; class Desulfobacteria; order Desulfobacterales. Next base: position 508 of record JAUWMM010000142.1, read on the forward strand.
TAATTATGTTGTGTGTTTGGAGAGAGGTGAGGGTGCGGTACCCCGCCTACCTCGCCCAAGGATTGATAAATCAGTACCCTGCCTTACCCCGCCCCCTGCAACAAAAATCCCCAACTTTTAGTTCTGAACATCCATGCAAAGCTAGCTCCGCTGATTTTCGCCTCCGTCAATCTTTGACGTTATCCCGCCATTTCGAAGTCGACTATATGCCCGGCCCACCTGCAATTCCGCCTGCCAGCGTTTAGTCCGCGTGATCATTTCTCTCTTAACCATTTGAATAAATAAGCCGTTTCAGGCAAAGACCTATAGCTTTTAATTACAAGGAGGTCTTTGTGAAACGGAGAAAATGTAAAAATTGTAACGAGTTGTTTGTCATAACCCCAAGGCATCCTGACCAAGAATACTGCAGTCGGAAAAAATGCCAGAGGGCACGGAAAACCCAGTGGCAGCGCCGGAAATTATCCAGTGACGAGGATTACCGGAAGAATCAGGCCGACTGCCAGGAGCGGTGGCTAAAGAAACACCCGGGATATTGGAAACGATACAGGGAAAAGCATCCTGAATATGCTCAAAGAAACAGGGAGAAACAGAGAGCACGCAATCGGATCAACAGGAGACAGCGCCCTGCCAGGTCCACATTTCAAAACATTGTAAAAATGGACGCGAAACAACGGCAAAAGCCTTTAATATCAGGATTTTATGAACTCATTCCCGTAGCAGACACACCGTTTGCAAACATGGCCCCGATCATCGTCAGAATCGATGAAGCAGTTAATCCCGGTGCTTCTGTGTAGGTTATCCGCAAACAGGACCATTCGATAATGTCCCCCCAAGTCTTTCAGTCTCCTTCTAAACTGCTTGCTATCCTGCCGATTTAAAATCGTAATCCGTTTTACCGGAGATTCCTGACGGAACTACACTAAAACCTCCAAAGGACTCGTATGCCATCTCAGCACAGCCCTGTTTCCAGGCAATCCCGGCATCTTTTCACACCCTGCGGGACGTGATTGCAAAGATGGACGCGTTAAACCATCATTTTCTTTTCATATCAATGGTTTATGGTCATATTCGTGATGATTGCAAAGATGGACGCGTAAATTCCTAAATATAACGCAACTTCAATATGTTATCTCCATTTTGGCGGTGATTGCAAAGAGAGGACTCTATTGATTCGCTCCTGCGAATATGCCATTTAGAACCGTCTTGCGCACAAATCTCCACCACCGCTTCGACGGAAGCCTGGCGCGCAACCCCCATAAGAAAGATCCGGGTTATGAACCCGGTAAGGAGGAAACATGAAACGCTTTACCCAAAACGAGTTGTTTGAACTGCGAAACCACATTCCAATCAGCACCTTGATAGTGGAACGTTTGAAAATACCTGCCAAGATCAGTGAAGGCATCTTCCGTTTCCTCTGCCCCCTTTGCGGCGAGTTTCAAACGGCCACAAATCCCAAAACAAACCTGGCCAGATGCTTTCGCTGTGAAAGAAACTTCAACACCATTGACATGGTCATGACATGTGAAAAAACCACTTTTGTCAAAACCGTCGATATGCTCAAAGCGTACCAGCAAAAGCTTAAACAAGTGCGCCATCTATCCAATTCCAACGGAAAACACACTTGCAGTTCAGGAGGGAAATAAATGAAACGCCAAAACACAAAAGACATGTCCCAGGCAGTCGATGCGTATCTGCGCTGGATGGCTTCTGCACAGTACAGCCCACACACCATCGAGTTCTATCAATGGATACTGAAACACTGGATCGAGTTTGCTAATGCTTCCAGCATGGCCTTGAATGACCTGTTTACACCAGAGGTCTTCAAGGCATTTGAATCCGCATCCCGACTTAAGTCCATCTCTCTGATCCCAATCAGATCTCTGGCTCGATATCTATACGAAAACAATCAGCTTGAAGCGCCGATGCAAACATTCCATGAGAGATTGCCCAACATCTATGAGCAATACCTTGCACATTACGAAGATATCCGAAACATAAACCATACAACAATTCTACGATGCCGGAACGTTTTTCTGTCGCTCCACCGACATCTCGATGACGACGATCTTTCAACTCTCACCATTGAGAAAATCGATGGGTTCCTGAAACATTATAACGCCGGATACAGTCCGGTATCCCAACGCCATCACAGATCCTGCGTACGAGGACTCCTGCAATACCTCTACTGCCAAAAAGTCCTTCGAAGGGACCTCTCAACCCTCTTGTCAGGCCCTCCTTTCTATGCCCAGGCCAAACCTCCAAGGTTCCTCCGGCCGGCCGAAGTTGAACACCTCTTCTCCAGCCTGTCCTGGGAACGTCCTAAGGACTTCAGGTGCAATGCCATGATCTATCTGGCATACACGCTGGGTCTCAGGCCAATGGAAATCAGCCTGATATCTCTGGATGACATCTCCTTTGCCAAAAAAGAAATCAGGCTTGTCAACCGAAAAAATACCGTCCCTTTGCGCCTTCCTTTGCCAGAGGAAACCCTCAAAGCCATTGTCGCTCATATGGCACATGCAAGGCATCAGACTAACCTCAGGGCTCTTTTTGTGACCTTCACCGCACCCTATCGCCCCGTTTCCCGCTACACTGTCAGTTATGATATCTCCACTTGTCTCCACAAGACAGGCATATCCGAATCCGCTTACTGCCTCAGACATACATACGCTCAGAATTTGTTGGAGGCAGGCGCTTCCATTTTCCAGGTCAAAGAAATGCTGGGTCATGACCGCATCCAGACCACACAGCGCTATATCCATGTTCACACACAATTGATGCGAAAGGCACTCTTTGATGAAACCATTTAACAGCCGTATCGCAGAGCAACTGGAAGCGTATGTTGCTTATCGCAAAGACCTTGGTTTTACAGATAAGCACCTTAGAAGCACCTTGCGGCCATTCGATCTCTTTGTGGCACAAACAGGCCTGAGTTTGCAGCAGATCAATCCCCTGGATTTTATGGATTTCAGGAAATCGCTCAAACAAGAACCGCGGTCCATAAACGCCATCATTATTGCCACGCGGGGATTCTTCGACTACCTCATCCGAATCCGGTTGTTGGAGAATAACCCCCTCAAAGATTTTCCCATGCAGAGGGAAAACGCATTTGTTCCCTTTATCTTTTCTCCATCACAGACAAAACGCATGCTCGCCGCCATCCACCGAAAGATAAGACAACATCCCACACACTTCCTCAACGATCTGACCGTTTACACCGCAATCTTTCTCCTTGCCCAATGCGGCATGAGACTGTCTGAACCCCTCAGATTGAAAAATCACCACTACCGGAAAGACGACGGCACCCTCTATATCGAAAAAACAAAGTTCAGAAAAGATCGGCTCATAGCTCTCTCATCCCACGTCATTCAGCACCTCAACAATTACCTGTCCGTAAAAAACACGCTTAGAACCGAAGATGAAAGCCAATGGCTCCTGACCGCCCCAAAGGGCGGACAATTGCGATCAAACCGCATCTATGCCGCATTCCATCAGACATTGGAGAACATCGGCCTCAAACGCAATAGACACATTATTGGGAACACGGTTTTTGCAGCTCCTACGCCTCACAGCCTGAGGCATTCATTCGCAGTCAATACATTAAATCGCATCCGTTCCAGGGGACAGGACCCGCAAATCGCCCTGCCAATCCTCTCCGCCTATATGGGCCACCGGAAATATCGCTACACAGCCGTTTATCTCAAATTCACAGATGCCGGGCAGCGACAGCAACTCCTTGACTTCAGCATAAAGGCACTCCACGATATATGAAACTTTCAGACTGCATACATCAGTTTTTTGATCACTACCTGCCCCATCTAAAGGGGGCCAGCGAACAGACCATCTGTTCCTATCGGGAGGCATTTACCCTCCTGCTTCCGTTTGCAGCCAGGTATCATCACGTCTCGATTCAAAACCTTCAGCTAAAACAACTTTCATTTAACGCCATTGTCTCCTTCCTGGACCACATTGAAGCTCAGCGATACAACAGCCCCAGGACTCGAAATCAACGCCTGGCCGCCATCAAATCTTTTGCCAAAATGATCAGCCTCATATATCCCGACCGGAAAGCCATTGCACAGCCCATACGAAACATCCCTCAGAAACGCGCACAGAAAAAACTGATCGGATATCTTACGCCCGACGAGATACTCAATGTCTTTCAAGCAGTTGACCTGAAAAAGCCTGAAGGGGTCCGGGATTACACCATCCTTCATCTCCTTGCCGACTCTGGCGCCAGGGCAGCGGAAATCGCAGCATTGAAGATCGATTATTTTGACCCGGACAAAAACACTCTTGCCATCCTTGGGAAAGGAAACCGGTATCGCCAGATTATACTCCAACCCAGGACTGTGGAACTTATAACGCTCTACATCGACAGGTATCGCCCAACACCCAGACCCTTTTACCAGAACAGCTTGTTTGTCAATCAGCGCGCACAGGCTTTGACACGCCACGGTATCTATCGAATGTGCAAAAAATATCTCGGTATGGCATTGACGGAAAAGCGGCTCAAGTCCCTGAGCCCCGCACACAGCTTCCGGCATTCATGTGCAGTAAACATGTTATCTCAAGGTAAAGACCTTACCGAGATAAAAAATCGCCTCGGACATGAAAAACTCGAAACTACCATGGGCTATCTACGGCTGAACCTGCACTCTAAAGTAGAGTTGCAGAAAACCTTTCTCGAATTTACCGCATCGAAAATTGCCTTTGACAAGAAAGTAGAAGCCCTGATCGACTGGGAAGCAAAAGAAAAAACCCTGGCCTGGCTGGATACCCTATAGGCACTGGCAACGACTTCGGCCTTCTAAAAACCTGATGAAGGCTATTATTAACGCCTGTCCGGCCAAAGACAGAACCCGTTTATCTGCATAGCCATCCGGTTCCCCGGTCAGATCATCTCCATTTGTCGTTCATTATTATGTTGTGTGTTTTTTCTTGTCCAACGTCTAAAATGATATAACATATTGATTTTACATGGACTTCAGTATTGTCTTGACGAAACCAGAAACTGCTTGTAATATCATCAGGTTAGGAGGACTCGCAACATAAGGGACGTCCATAAGAAACTAAAGAATTTGACACATATTCAACAGTGGGTTAGTAATACATGTATGCCTAGATTAGCCAGATTAGATGCACCCGGAGTATTACATCATAAAATGATCCGGGGTATAGAGCGTCGAAAGATATTTAGAAGCAATAAAGACCGTGATGATTTTATTGAACGCTTATCCATCATCTTACCTGAAAGCAATACATATTGTTATGCCTGGGCCTTGCTTAGCAACCATGCCCATTT
>JAUWMM010000128.1 GCA_030613145.1 Desulfobacterales bacterium
AAATGGGAGGAAAAGTCTTTTGAAGGGAAGACTGAATATCAGGTGACGCTTGAAGAAAACCAATTGTGTATTAGGGCTTCAAGCAACGCATCAGCTTCCGGCCTTTACTACAAAATAGACTATGACACCAAGCAATACCCGCTCCTCATTTGGAGCTGGAAGGTTGACCACATTGTTTCAAGGGGAGATGCCCGGTATAAGGATGGCGATGACTATGCAGCGAGAGTTTATGTGATTTTTCCTTCTTGGGCCTTCTGGAAGACCAAAGCCCTTAACTACGTATGGGCCAATAAGCTTCCTAAAGGAGAAGCCGCTCCCAATCCTTTTACCAAAAACGCGATTATGATAGCAGTTGAAAGCGGACCCAAGCGAACAGGGTAATGGACTGAGGGGAAAAGGAACGTTCTTGAGGATTATCGCCGGTATTTTGGAGGAGAACCACCCAAGGTGGGGGCAATTGCAATAATGACCGACACCGACAACACCGGCGAGGCGGCTACCGCGTGGTATGGACCAATAACTATCCTTTCTGGCTCAAGCCAGTAAAGGCTAAATGTCTTCTTAAGCTACGAACGGATTCATGTTTGGCTATTTCTCAACGAAAGGTTTTAACAAATATCTTAAACGTGCCAAAAAGATATTGGACGAGAACTGGACCGGTTCGTACACGAAGCCTTCACCCAGTCTCTATCCCCATCAGTGGAACTGGGATTCGGGTTTTATCGCGATCGGGTATTCTCATTACAACCAAAAGAGAGCTGAAATGGAGCTTCTGTCTTTATTCAATGCCCAATGGCCAAACGGCATGCTCCCCCAAATCGTCTTTAACCCTGAATCCCTAGGGAACTATTTTCCTGAACCGGATTTCTGGCAGGCGCCGGAAGGTCGACTGACAAGCGGTATAACAATGCCGCCTTTGCACGCCATTGCCTGCCTTCACATTCTTGAAAATGCACAGGATCAGAAAGAGGCATCGTCGTTCTTGCGTAAGGTGTTTCCTCATTTGCTCGGATCTCACAGGTATTTTTATGAATACCGTGATCCAAATAATGAGGGCCTGGTCTACATTCGACACCCATGGGAATCCGGCATTGATAATTCTCCTAATTGGGATGCTCCACTTAAGGCCATTAAGATTGATAAGAGCAAATTGCCGGCATATGAGCGAAAAGACCTGAAATACGGCGTCCCGGCTGAAGAACGTCCGAGGGACGAGGATTATGACCGTTACGTTTTTCTAGTCGATCTGTTTCGGAGAAATCAGTACGATGAGAAAATAATCTATGATGAATGCCCCTTCTTGATTCAGGATTCATTATTCAATTCTATTCTGTGCCGAGCTAATCAAGCTCTTTTGGAAATAGCCAACCACATAGGAGAAGACAATAGTGAGATTCGTGAGTGGACGGACCAGACAACCAGAGCGATAGGTGCCAAACTCTGGTGTGATAGGTGCCGGATTTTTGAGAGTTATGACCTTGTTCGCAAGAGCCATATCCATGGGGCAACAGCAGCCGGCTTTTCCCCTCTGTTTGCTGGTGCTGCTACCAAAGAACAGGCGACAATGCTGTATGAGTATATGAACTCCATTCACTTCTGTGCCTTGCACCAGGGGAACTGCTTTACAATTCCAAATTTTGATATGACCCATGAAGCGTTTGATCCTCGCAACTATTGGCGCGGCCCGGTCTGGATCAACATCAACTGGCTGCTCTCACACGGGCTAAAACGCTATGGTTATGCCGAAAAGGCCGACTCCATGAAAAGAGACGTTATGCAGCTTCCCGTACGATTTGGATTTCATGAATATTTTGATTCCGTGTCCGGTAAGGGATATGGATCGAATTCTTTTTCATGGACTGCGGCGCTCTTTATAGACATTCTTTACCATTACTACGATAAGGATAAACATCGTTTATCTTTCTTGGCTCCAAACACTGTGAGAAAACTGAAACAACAGGTCGTTCTGAATTCAGTAGGGCCATCTGACACCAAGTTCGACGCGAATTTAGCCGCCTCTCTGATGAAGACAATGAAAAGCTGCCAAGATAGATTTTACGACATAGATCGCGGTCTAGTCGATTATAAGAAGATGAAAGAGTCAACAGAATACAAGGATTATAAAGAACTATCATCCCAATTACATACCCTAGATTTGAACGAACTCACCACATACGAAGAAAAGCTTGCCTTCTGGATCAATCTTTACAACCTCATCGTGATTCAGGGCATCATTGACTTGGATATCGACACTTCAGTCAAGGAAGTAGCCGACTTTTTTCAGAAGGTCTGCTATCAGATCGGTCCCCATTGTTTTTCTCCAGATGATATAGAGCATGGCATGCTGAGAGGCAATGCTCGCCCTCCTTATCGCCCTTTTCGTCAATTCAAAAAGCGGGAGCCACGATTAGCCTTTGTGATAGATCGTGTGGACCCTCGAATTCATTTCGCCCTGGTTTGCGGCTCAAGATCTTGTGCACCAATACGCTTCTATGACCCTAACGAAATCGAACAGCAGCTGGAATTGGCTGCCTATAAATTTGTCAATAGTTCCGAGGTAGTTATTCTACCAGAAGAAAACAAAATCATCATGTCCCAGGTTTTTGACTGGTACCAGCGAGATTTTGGTGGGAAAAAGGCCGTGCTCAAGTTCATAAAGGAACGGGTGGACTCTGATTGGAAAAGAGAATTTTTGACCGAAAATATCGAACAAGTGAAAGTTGAGTATCTGTTTTATGATTGGAACCTCAATCACTAGACTGGACAACATCTAGTTTTTTAAGTGGGAGGGGAAAGAAATGGAACATAATATTGGGCAAAAGACTCAAGGCCAAGAAGCCGTCGTTAAGACCGAAGGGCCCTTCATTGCCCAAGGGTCCGGCTCATGCCTAATTGAGAGTCCTCTTGATCCGTGTGCCATCGTCATTATGGGGGCCTGTGGCGACCTGACAAGGAGAAAGATCATACGAGCGCTTTTCAGGCTGTTTCAAAATGACGTCTTGCCGGACCTTTTTTTAATTGTTGGAGTGGATCTCAATGATATGGACACAGAGGCGTATAGGGCTTTTATCAAAGAGTCCATAGAAACACTTGCTGGAGAAAACCTGACTGAGAAAGACTGGAACTCTTTTGCGGCACACCTGCATTACAAGAGCATGGATCCTGAGTCAAAATCGCCTTATGAGGAGCTACCAGGTTTCCTGAACGAGCAATTCCATGATCTCCATATGCCAGGGAATCGGCTGTTTTATCTTGCGGTCCCGCCCGCTCAGTACGTAAACATCATCAGAGACATGGGGAGAGCCGCTCTTTCGCACGAGAACGAAAACCGGCCAGGATGGTCCCGTGTGGTTATCGAAAAACCTTTTGGGCGGGATTTACAAAGTGCGCAGGATTTGAACCGCCATATTCATCAATACTTTCGCGAAGATCAAGTCTATCGAATCGATCACTACCTGGCGAAGGAAACAGTGCAAAACATACTGATGTTCCGGTTTGCCAATGCCATCTTTGAACCTATATGGAACCGCCGGTACGTTGACCACGTGCAAATTACTGTTGCAGAAACCCTTGGTGTAGAGCACCGGGCTGTTTATTATGAGCAAGCCGGCGTCCTCAGAGACATGTTTCAAAATCATATACTCCAGCTCTTGGCCATGACTGCTATGGAGCCGCCCTCCCTGTTCGAGGCAGACCGTGTGAGGGATGAGAAAGTGAAGATTTTCCGCTCTCTCCGGCCTTTCCCGGTGGGACAACTTGATAATCACCTGGTTCTTGGGCAGTATACGTCCGGAACGATTGACGGGATGCCTTTACCTGGCTACAGAGAGGAGCCCAACATTGATAAGGATTCGTTGGTTCCTACTTTTGCAATGGCCAAGATATTCATCGACAACTGGCGTTGGCAGGGGGTGCCTTTTTACCTTCGCTCAGGCAAAAGAATGGCAAAAAAGATTACGGAAATTGCCATTCAGTTTAAGCAGGTCCCAAATCTGATGTTTCGCAATGTATTGGATGAAAGTATATACTCTAACGTGCTGGTGCTGGGAATCCAGCCCGATGAAAGGATTACCTTAACATTTCAAACAAAACTTCCAGGAGCAAAGGTCTGCCTTCAGCCGGTGACTATGGATTTTCATTACAGTTCAGTTCAGGAAGGTACCTTCTTGGATGCTTATGAAAAGGTGATATTAGATTGTCTAGTAGGCGATCACATGTTGTTTGTCCGCCAGGACGGCGTAGAAGCATGCTGGGGGTTTCTCTCTCCCATTCTTGATGCCTGCGAGACGTGTAAAGATCGAGAACAGTCTTTACACTATTACTCGGCAGGCACATGGGGCCCCCGCAGGGCAGATGACTTGATGAAAGATGAAGGACATGTATGGCGGATCATTTAGCTTCCATGCATATACGTCTCATTGTGGTCGGGCGCTACTTACTAATGAGAAACTTTTCCACTGGACATTGGTCTGGGCACAAAAACACGGTGCCCTGCCGCCAGTCACTCCAGAACAGACATCGTTGAGCCCTGTCTATGGCGTCGGGTAATTAAGGAACTCTTTAGTAAAGACAACACGGGAGGACATAAAAATGTCAAAACACGATTATGACATGATCATCATTGGCGGAGGAGCCGCAGGGCTGACCGTAGCGGCCGGGGCGGCACAACTCGGGGCCAAAACGGCCTTGATCGAAAAGGAAAAATTGGGTGGAGATTGTCTGTACTATGGCTGCGTGCCGAGCAAAACCTTAATAAAGGCGGCCAAAGTCTACCATTATGCGAAAAACTTGAAGACTTTTGGCCTGCCGGAAGTAGAGGTCCCTCCCTGCAATCTCAAATCGGTTATGGATCATGTTAGGGGGGTGATTGATCACGTAGCCATGCACGACTCTGTAGAGCGGTTCCAGGGTCTGGGGGTCGAGGTGATCTTTGGAAGTCCGGAGTTTATTTCTGATCACGAAGTTAAAGTCGACGGGAAGGCTTTGTCCAGCAGCCGCTTCACGATTGCTACGGGCAGTCACCCCATGGTCATTCCTATTGAAGGATTACAAGAGACTGGTTTTATAACAAACGTTGAAACTTTTTCCCTGGAAAAGCTTCCAAGTCGACTTGTTGTCCTTGGCGCAGGCCCGATTGGCTCAGAGCTTGCCCTTGCATTTGCCAGGCTCGGAAGTAAAGTGACCCTGGTTGATGTATTGGAATACCCTTTAAACTTCGAAGACCACGACATTGCTGAGGTGGTCATCAAACAAATAGTTAATGATGGCATATCCTTGCGGATGAGTTCAAGAGCAAAGAAAGCTTATAAAGAGGGGAATCAAAAAGTCTTGCTTATTGAAAATAAAAACGGTAGCGAAGAAGCTATTCAATGCGATGAAATTCTCTTAGCCACCGGCCGCAGGCCAAATGTTGAAGGGCTGAATCTCGAGGCTGCAGGGGTCGAGTATACAAAAAATGGCATAGAAACCGATCTCCACATGCAGACAAGTCAAAAGCATATCTCTGCTGCAGGAGACGTGAACGGCAAATTTCCCTTCACGCATATTGCGGGAGCCGAAGGTTCAACTATTGTAAGAAATGCGATTATGCACATACCAGGCAAGATTAATTACAACATGACCCCATGGGTTATCTTTACCGATCCGGAGATTGCATCAATCGGTTACAACGAAAAGCGTGCAAAAGAAGACAACGTTGACTATGATATTCATGTTGAAAAGTTTGAAGAAGTTGATCGGGCTCTGGCCGAAAGTGAATATCAGGGGAAGATAAAAATCCTTACGGAGGCGGGTTCCGCTAAAATTATTGGGGTTCAAATTGTGGGACTTCATGCCGGAGAAATCATTGGGGCGTCCGTTTTGGCGGTGAACAAGGGCATGAAGCTATCTGACCTGGCAACCCCAATCTTTGCCTATCCCACCCTGTCAGAGATCCACAAAAAGAGTGCCGGAAAATACTATTCCCAGAAGGTTTTTAGTCCCAAGGTAAGGAGTATTTTGAAGTTTATTTTCGGTTATCAGG
>JAUWMM010000120.1 GCA_030613145.1 Desulfobacterales bacterium
CAAAAAGTGACCAATCGGGCGAATTGGGGACTTTTTGCGAAGTCATCAAAACCTATGAGGCTGTCCGAGAATTCTGATCCTACTGCAAAAGAGTGAGAAACGGCCCAACTTCCCGCAACTTTTCGTCAAATAGGCTTGCTATTCTCCTCAAATTTGCGAAAATTTTGTCTCGTTCTCACACTTTTTCGTTACGGACATAATTCTCGGACAGCCTCATAGTTGCTGGCTTCGTTCTGCCCCTTAATCGAAATAGAATTTTTTTCCTTTTTTGTATAACTTGTCGTATTTGTTAGGGGTTACTTTCCTCGATATGGGCTAAGCCCTCATTGTCCAATATGAAGATCACCATTGTCTACGATAATGAAGTCTTGAAAGAAGGCCTTAAAGCTGACTGGAGTTTCTCCTGTCTCGTAGAGGTAGAGAATGGCCAGAGGATTCTCTTCGACACCGGGGCCAGCGGCTTGATACTTCTTCACAATCTAGACAAGCTCAGCATCGATCCCACTACCATTCCAGAAATCTTCATTTCCCATGCTCACTGGGACCATACAGGGGGACTTTTAGATTTGATTAACCTCAAAAAGAGGTCAAAATTTATGTCCCCAGGTCCTGTCCTAAACCCATTGCTGCAAGAGAGGTGGTCAGCATTAAAGGGCCTTTTCAAATTCATGAAAACATCTTTTCCACGGGTGAGCTCAAGGGTGTGGAGCAATCTCTTGTGGTCAGGACAAAAGAAGGTTTGGTTGTAATTACCGGGTGTTCACACCCAGGAGTAAGGACAATCCTTCAGGCTGCATCGAGACTTGGAAAGGTCCACGGTTTCATCGGAGGCCTACACGGATTCAGCGAATTCGACCTACTCAAAGATTTACAATTGGTTTGTCCTTGTCATTGCACTCAGTTTAAATCGGAAATAAGGCGTCTTTATCCGGAGCAATGTCTTGATTGTGGAGCAGGCAGTGTATTGGAAATTTAGAAGATGCACGGAATGCTCCCTTTGCTTTCCTATAGTATAAAAGACTCTATACTTATCAAGGTCTTTAATCTTGCATTCGGGCTCGCTGTGGGGGTTGCTCTTTTTGGCCTGGGGGTGTGAAAACAGGTTGCTTGAAAATTGGCGCGGGCAATACATCAAAAGAAGGGAACAGAGATGTCTAAAACAAGCAAAGAAAAAACAGCTCAGAGCCAGGAACTCAGGAAGCCATTATGTGGGAAGAGAATCTTGGTCAGTGGCAAGGGAGGAAGCGGCAAAAGCTCCATTGTCGCTTTGATGGCAGATGCATTGCGTGAGAAAGGATATGAAGTGATTGCTTTAGATGGCGATGCTTCCAATCCTGGTGGGTTAGCTCGGCTGATGTTCGGGGTAAAGAAAAGTCCTAAGCCCCTTATAGAGTTTTTCGGGGGAAGGAAAAGGGTAGAATGTCCGGTAGATAATCCAGCGCCACTAACCAGAAAAGACGATGCTTTACCGATTACGAAAAGGAATATAGATTTAGATGAAATTCCATCTGAATACTTTTTCCAAAAGGAATAGTGTTATTCCAGGTAGGGAAGATTAAAGAGGCTTGTGAGGGTTGCGATGGGCCAATGTCAAAAGTAACGAGGGATTTCATAGTGAAGGGAGCGCAAGTGACTTTGATTGATATTGAAGCAGGGCTGGAACATTTTGGCAGGGGGGTAGAGAAAAATGTAGACGTTGTCCTTACCGACGTTGACCCTACTTTTGAGTCTTTTTCGATTGCAGAAAAAGTGGTTAAACTCTCTAAAGCAATGGGGATAGAAAAGGTCTGGGCGTTGTTAAATAAAGTTCAGTCAAAAGAAATGGAATCCATAATGACAAAAGAGTTAAAAAAGAGGAACGTTAAAACTATAGGCTTAGTACATCACGATCCTAAAATAGTAAAGGCAGGTTTGGAGGGGACCGCTCTTGACAAATGTGAGGCCTTGGAAGAGGTAAAACAAATTGTCGAGAGATTAGAAAAAGCAATATAAGATTAAGGGGATCTTGTGGGCGGCAACAGTAAAAATTCGGATGTGTTAAACAAGGATATTAACGATATTCACATCCCAACTTTCTACAAATTTATCATTGATAGTCTGCCGGTAGCTGTTATGACTGTGAATCCTGAATTGAACATCACCGGTTTCAATCGCTGGGCTGAGGAGGTGACCGGTTATTCAGCTGAGGAGGTAATAGGCCGCTATTGTGGCGACATCTTACACGGCGGAATGTGCGACACCGGTTGTCCTCTGAAAACAGTGCTCACACGCCGGAGTCCTGTTGTACGGGTGGAGACTACAATCCGCAACAGGTGGGGAGAGACCATTCCGGTCAGAAAAAACATTGCCGGGTTATTAGACGATAATGGCAAACTTATTGGCGGAGTGGAGGCCTTTCAAGATATCTCGGAATTGAAAGCCCTGGAACGTGAAAAGGCCAACCTCATATCTATGTTTGCTCATGACATGAAGTCCTCCCTCACCATTATCGGGGGATATGTGCTTAGACTCTTAAAAAAGATGAGAAGCATTGATGAAGCAAAACAAAAAAAGTATCTGGAGATCATCAAAAATGAATCGGGTAAACTTGAATTGCTGATCGATGATTTCTTGGAATTTTCTCGACTTCAAACAGGTAGGCTAAAGCTAAATCTTGCCGCTACCTCACTAGATAAAGAGCTGATGGAACTTTTGGATTCTTATCAACTCGAGGCCTCAGAATCCGGAATCAAGCTCAAGCTCCTAAACGAGGAAGCGCTCCCCGTGATCGAGGCTGATGCCCATAAGTTGCGCAGGGTTTTTACGAATCTTCTTGACAATGCTTTGAAGTTTTCAAGGAAAAAAGGCACGATCACCGTGACAACTGAGGAAACGGCCAAGGAGGTCATCGTCAAGGTGGAAGATGAAGGCATTGGTATTCCTCCTGTTGAACTACCTTATATCTTTGATGCCTTTCATAGAGGGCCGGGTACGGAGGGGAAAAGAGGTTTCGGTCTGGGATTGGCCGGGGTAAAGACCATCCTTAAGGCTCATGGAGGACGCGTCCAAGTTCATAGTGAGCCGGGCAAGGGATCGGTTTTTACCGTGTTTTTGCCCAAGCTCGGGGAGTCGGAGTTGACGTCGATTCAAAAGCGGAAAAGCTTTGAAGATATATCGGACGCGAGATGAGCTGCAGGTTCGCCTCATAATCATGCCTGGGTTCTAGGGGACGGACTTCCCAAGTGTTGTGAAGGAGTTTGGTTCAACATCAGGCCTTCCAACACCGAACCCGTTGTCCCGGTCGCTGCAGTCATTTCAATACAAAAGGAGGATGATATTATGCGTATCAAAGAGAACGATGTTAAAGTCCCGCTGGATGTGCCACCTGCAGCGCGCGAAAATTATGTCCGGAATTATCTTGATATTACCAAGAGAAGCGGACGATTGATGCTTTTTGCAGGGGACCAAAAGGTGGAGCACCTCAACGCTGATTTTTATGGTGAAGGAATCCACGGGGATGACAGTAATCCGGAACATCTATTCTGGATCGCAAGCCAGGCAAACATAGGCGTCTTTGCTACCCAATTGGGTCTTATTGCCAGATATGGGATGGACTATCCTGACACCTCCTATCTGGTAAAACTGAACTCAAAAACCAACCTTGTGAAGACATCCCAGTCTGATCCGTTCAGCAATCAGTGGATTCATGTGAAACAGGTGGTAGATTTTCAAAAGAACAGCGGGCTCAAGATACTGGGCGTCGGCTATACCATCTATCTGGGAAGTGAATATGAGGCCGATATGCTGCACCAGGCGGCACAAATCGTCTACAATGCACACTACCATGGGTTGGTAACGGTCCTATGGATTTATCCCCGGGGCAAGGCTGTGGCGGACGAAAAAGACCCCCACCTGATTGCCGGTGCTACAGGTGTCGCTGCATGTATGGGAAGTGATTTTGTCAAGGTGAACTACCCCAAGAAGGAGGGATATGAATCAAAAGAAATTCTTAAAGAGGCTGTCTTGGCCGCCGGTCGCACAAAGGTCGTATGCGCAGGCGGCTCAAGTGTAGATGTGAAATCATTCCTGCAGCGGCTTCACGATCAGATATTTATTAGTGGGGCCTCAGGAAATGCTACCGGCAGAAATATTCATCAGAAGTCTTTAGAAGATGCGATCCATGTGTGCAACGCCATTTATGCCATCACCATAGAAGAGAAGAGCGTGGAGGAAGCTCTGAATATCTACCGTTCAGAATAGGATGGAAAGATAGTTCTTCTCGTAGAGAAATGGACAGGCTTTTGAATCGTTTTATGGGCGAGACACCCTTTGCCGAGACATTAGCAGAGGAATGGTTGCCTTCAGTTGATGTTTCGGAAACCGAAGATAAACTTCTCATCAAGGCGGAATTGCCAGGCCTGGAGTCAAAAGATGTTAACTTGAGCATCTCTGGAGATGTCCTGACCATCAAAGGAGGATCGAGATGAAAGAGGCAATGTTCTACACACCCCTTCCGGAAGGCGCGGTTCGCTGTAATCTCTGCAACCACCGCTGCAAGATCAAAGAGGGGAAAAGGGGTATTTGCGCTGTGAGGGAAAACCGAGACGGAAAGCTTTACAGCCTCGTATATGGTAAAATTATCGCAGAATATATTGATCCCATAGAGAAAAAGCCGTTATTCAATTTCCTGCCCGGCTCAAAGGCTTTTTCCATTGGGACGGTGGGTTGCAACTTTCACTGCAAGCATTGTCAGAATTTTGATATCTCTCAATATCCCCAGGAGCACAGGGGGGAAATCATCGGCCAGGACCGCGCACCCGAAGAGATCGTCGCGGCTGCAAAGGCTGCCGGATGCGAAACGATCGCGTATACATACACCGAACCAACAATCTTTTATGAATTTGCCTATGATACCGCTCTCATAGCTCAAAAGGGAGGCATAAAAAACGTATTCGTAAGTAATGGATATATGAGCAGCGAAGCTGCACGCCGACTCGCGCCATATCTGGACGCCATTAACATCGACTTAAAGGCATTTAATGACAAGTCTTACAAGGAGATCTGCGGAGCGCGTCTCAAGCCGGTGCTTAAAACGATCCAACTGATGAAAGAGCTGGGTGTGTGGGTGGAAGTAACAACACTCATTATTCCCGGCGTGAATGACGGGGAGGAAGAACTGCGTGACACGGCTCGTTTTGTGAAAAGCGATGGCCCCGAAGTGCCGTGGCACGTCACTCAGTTTTATCCCGCGTATAAGATGTTGGACAAATCACGAACTCCGGTAGCCACCCTGCGCCGAGCCCGTGAAATCGGCATGGAAGAGGGCTTGCGCTATGTGTACGAGGGCAACGTGCCTGGTGAAGGGGGTGAAAATACCTATTGCTACGTCTGTAGGGCCGTTCTCGTTGAGCGCTATGGGTTTCAACTAATACGAAACCGAATAGATGCCGGAAATTGCCCGGAGTGCGGGGCTAAGATTGACGGCGTAGGTCTATGAACAGGGGACAAGCAGAGGGCTCAGTCCGTCGCTTAGAAGCAGGGAGGTGGTGAGACAACATGACGTCAATTCTTGAAAAGGGTGGAGGGGTTTTCAAAGGCATTAAGCTGCTTCTCTGCGAGAATCCGCTGCCGCCAATCGAGGAGGCAATTGCGGCGGCTCAAGCCGAGCTACGGCGAAGCAACTACTACACTGAGGCCTATTCTGAGCCCTTGCGACGACTGATCAGCGAGTGTTTGGGCATATCAGAGCGGTTGCTACACATCAATGCAGGTTCCGAGCTCATCCTGCGTCAGCTTTTTGACCGTTTCGGACAGCGCGTGCATCTATTGACGCCCACTTATGCCTTGTTCCCAGAGATTGCTCAGCACTACACAGAGACCCGTCTGTCTCCTGAAGACGACTTTGCCTTTGACTTGGAGAAGTTGAAACTACCAAAGGAGACCACGCTAGTAGTGATCGTCAATCCCAACACCCCGAACGGAGGCACGTTTGACATGTCACCCCTACCCGGCCTCCTCGCGAGGCATCCGGATACGTGGTTCTTGGTCGATGAGGCATTCATTGGTGTTGCGGGTGAATCAGTTGTGCCCCTGGTCAGTCGGTACGAGAACCTGATCGTGACACGTACATTTTCCAAAGCCCACAGCCTGGCCGGCTTCCGCGTGGGCTATGCTATCCTCCCTGAGCGGCTGGCCAATGAGCTCAATACGAGCAATGACGCATATCCACTGGCTCGTCCCAGCCAGG
>JAUWMM010000197.1 GCA_030613145.1 Desulfobacterales bacterium
TGCGGTATCTGGGTCAGCGGGCCAAATGAAGACTGGGTGCCGGATTCCTACAAGTGGGGCTACAACCGCATGACTACGGTCAACGGCCTCTTTACGGCAGGTGACGGTGTAGGTGCTTCCGGGCACAAGTTCTCCTCGGGCTCCCATGCGGAGGGCCGCATTACTGCAAAGGAGATGACCAGGTACATACGCGACAATGCCGACCTTGCGCCTGCACTTAAGGAGTCCACACAGGAACTGGTCGACCTGGCATACCAACCGGTCAGGTTGTACCTTGACAACTGCGAGTACACCACGGCTGTGGATATCAACCCGAACTACCTGAAGCCTTCCGGCTTTGCCATGCGGTTGATGAAGGCCACCAACGAGTATGGCGCCGGCTGGATGACCTACTATATGACCAGCGGCAGCAACCTTAAGATTCTCATGGATTTGTTCAAAGTGATGCATGAGGATTCTGAGAAACTGGCTGCCGGCGACCTGCATGAGCTCATGCGGTGCTGGGAGATGAGACACCGGCTGTGGACCGTGGAGGCCCATTGCAGGCATATCCTCTTCAGGGAGGAGTCCCGATATCCCGGCTTCTACTACAGGGGGGATTTTATGGGACAAAACGACGAGGAGTGGTTCTGCTTCACGAACTCCAAGTATGACCCGGCAACCGGGGAGTGGACCTGCAAGAAGGAACCCTATCACAAGATCATCCCTGACGCCTAGGCATCAGCATTGCCTATCATGATCACTCGAACCTCCAGGCGCCGCGCAGGCGGCGTCTGGAGATTTTTTTAATCGGAGGAATAGCATGACAGAAGAGCAAAGAGCTGAAGATTCCAAGAAGGGCAGCATCCTAGTTGTGGGAGGGGGTATTAGCGGGCTAACAGCAACGCTTGAAGCCGCTGAAGTGGGCTATGAGGTTTTTCTTGTAGAAAGTAATCCTTCCCTGGGCGGTAGAGTCGCTCAATTGAAGCACTACTTTCCTAAGCTATGTCCTCCGACGTGCGGTCTTGAAATCAATTTTAGAAGGATCAAGAATAATCCCAGGATCACTTTCTATACTCTGGCAGAGGTCCAGAGCATCTCAGGGGGTCCAGGACACTATAATGTTACTATAAAGATAAGTCCTCGGTATGTAAACGAAAAATGCACCTGTTGTGGCGAATGCACTGACGTTTGCATGGCAAAGCTTCCGGATGAATTCAATTTTGATATGGTGACAATGAAGGGAGCCTATCTACCTCATGAGATGGCTTTTCCCATGCGCTACGTCATCTCACCCAAGATTATAGGCACAGACGACGCAAAGCGGGCTGTGGAAGCATGTAAGTACGACGCCATTGACCTAAATATGCAGTCCCAGACGGTTAACTTGAATGTTGGCGCCATTATCTGGGCGACAGGCTGGAAGCCTTACGATGCCACCAAAATAGATAATCTCGGGATCGAATACCAGAATGTGATTACGAACATGATGATGGAGCGCCTTGCCTCAACCAACGGCCCTACTGGTGGGAGGATCGTGCGTCCCTCGGACAACAAGAAGATTTCAAAGATCGCCTTTGTACAATGCGCAGGCTCAAGAGACGAAAATCATCTGCCTTACTGTTCCTATATATGTTGCATGGCCTCGTTGAAACAGTGCACGTATGTGAGGGAGCAATACCCTGAGGCACAGATTTATGTGTTCTATATTGATATCAGGGCGCCTGGATTCCGTTACGAAAAATTTTATAAGCAGATCAAAGAGGATGAGAACATCTTCCTGATTAAGGGTAAAGTGGCCGAAGTTCAGGAAGATGCCGGCACGAAGAATATCACGGTGGTGGCAGAAAATGCCGTAACCGGCGAAAAGATCCAGGAAACGGTTGACATGGCAGTGCTGGCCACGGGAATGGTTCCGAACACAGCAGGTGCGAAGTTGCCGGGTGATGTCAAGTGTGACCCGGATGGATTTGTGGTTTCTGACCTTGACAGAGGGGGAATGTTTGCCACGGGTTGCGCTGTGAAGCCATTGGATGTGATCTCATCCAATCAACATGCCACAGCCATGGCCCTTAAGGCGATTCAAACTTTGGTGAGCAGCTAGGAGGTAGTCAATGGACAAAAAGTTAGGCGTATATATCTGCAAAGGTTGCGGGATCGGAGATGCCCTCGATATAGAGAGGCTGGAAAAAAAGGTTCCCCCGAAAATAAAGGTTCGCAAGACTCATCCCATTATGTGCTCCCCGGAAGGCGTTGAGCTCATCAAGCAAGACATCGAGAGCGAAGGAGTGAACACCGTAGTGATTGCTGCCTGTTCACGACGTGTACTCTACGACGTCTTTGATTTTAGCCCGGCCATTACAGCAAGGGTCAATCTCAGAGAAGGCGTGGTCTGGAGCCACAAACCCCAAGAAGAGCACATGACCGGAGAAGAAGGTGGCTCCCAGGTGGATGAGTTGATTCAGGAGATGGCTGAGGACTACCTTCGCATGGGCATGGCTGAGGCTGAGAAGATACTCCCGGCCGAACCTTACCAACTGGAGGATCCTATTAACAAGCGGATCTTGGTGTTGGGAGGCGGCGTTACCGGTCTAAGTGCCTCCTTGGAAGTGGCCAAGGCGGGCTATGAAGCGGTAGTCATTGAAAAGGAAGCAGAAGTCGGAGGATTTGCGGCGAAACTTCGCAAACAGACTCCGTGGACCTATCCATATGAGGATTTACAAGAACCTGTCATTCAACAGATCATTAGAGAGGCAGAAGCCCATCCTAAGATTGAGATACGCACAGGGACAGAGGTTGCGCGCATTGCGGGACAACCGGGACTTTATGGTGTCACGTTAAAGCCAGCGGGGACCAAAATCGTGTGGGATGTCATGACCAAGGAGCAGGAGGCAGCGATACTTGAGAAATTGGCAGCGGAAGGCAAAGCTCCCGACTCCCGTGAACCTACCCCTGATGAGCCTGCAACAATTCTTAGTACCAACCCTGACGCAGAGCGAGTCGGGGCAGTGGTCCTGGCCACGGGTTGGAAGCCCTGGGAGCTGAAGGAAGAGGCTGAAGAAGCTCCAGAGGCTGAGGGCGAAGGGGCGGCCGAGGAGCCCAAAAAAGAAGAGGCCAAGGAGGCGGAAGGGGAAGAGGCCAAAGCGGAAGAGCCCAGTTATGAGCATCTTGGTTTTGGAAAGTTCCCGGATGTAATCACCAATGTGGCCTTGGAAGAGATGGCGGGCCAGGGCAAGATTTTGTGCCCATCTACCGGAAGACCTGCCACCAGCGTAGCCTTTATCCAGTGTCCCGGCCAGGGGACGGATGAGGATTTCCCCTATGCTGCCGCCATTACCAGCATGGTTGCCTTGAAACAAGCCAAATACGTTCGGGAGGACAACCCGGATGCCAAGGCCTACATCTTCTATCAGCACATGCGTACACTGGGACAGAACGAGTACTTCTACAAGAGTGCCCAGGAGGACGAAGGGATCTTTCTGACCAAGGGCGATGTGGTGACCGTGTCTGAAAATGGTAACGGCTCTCTTGTCTTGGAGGCCAAGGACACCCTGCTTGGTGATGACATCAAGGTAAGCGTGGATATGGTGGTGCTGGCTACAGGCATGGTACCTACCACAAAGGATGCTCCGGGCCTGAACCTGGCCTATCGACAGGGACCTGGTTTTCTTGACCTTGATCTTTTTGACGGATATCCGGATTCGAATTTTATCTGTTTTCCCTATGAAACCCGGAGGACCGGTATATATGCCGCGGGGTGCGGACGCAGGGCCATGAGCATCCAGGAGTGCCGGATAGATGCGGCAGGCGCGGCCCTCAAGGCGATTCAGTGCATTGAATCTGCTACTCGAGGTGTAGCGGTCCACCCCCGGTCAGGAGACATGACTTTTCCTGATTTTTTCTTCCAGCGTTGCACACAGTGTAAGCGATGCACAGAAGAATGTCCCTTTGGGGCCCTGGATGATGATGAAAAGGGAACTCCCCTTCCCAACCCGACACGCTGCCGAAGGTGCGGCATCTGCATGGGGGCCTGTCCGGAGCGTATTATCGGGTTTGCGGATTATAACGTTGACTCCATTGGTTCTGCAGTTAAGGCCATAGAGGTCCCCGAGGAGGAGGAAAAACCTAGGGTTCTTGTCCTGGCCTGCGAGAATGATGCCTACCCGGCCTTTGATCAGGCTGCGATCAAGGGGCTGACGTATTCGCCCTTTATAAGGATCATCCCGGTGCGGTGTCTCGGGTCGGTCAATGTGGTCTGGATCAAGGATGCCCTGTCCAAAGGGATCGATGGTATCTTGATGCTTGGCTGCAAGTTTGGGGATGACTACCAATGTCACTTTATCAAGGGAAGCGAACTGTGCGATATCCGCATGGAGAAAATCGGCGAGGCTTTACTGAGCCTGGCCCTTGAAAAAGAGCGCGTGCAGCAGGTCCAGATCGCTATTGATGAATATGACAAGATTCCGGGTATCATCAGTGAGTTCATGGCGACAATAGAGGAAGTTGGTCCCAACCCATTTAAGGGTTTTTAGAGTTTATTGGGTTTGTTGAGTTTGTTGGGTTCAGATCAACCATGTTAAGACAATGAGCACAATAAACCTGATGAATATAATGAGCACAACAATCAGGTGGGAACGGATTGAATATTGACAATTGAATATTAAAGGATCAAGAGATCCTGCTTAAAATTGTCAATCGTCAATCGAAAATTGTCAATTTTGGGAGGTATGAAAATGGCAAATAGCTACTGGGTGGAACCGGACGTCAGCTTTGTCAAGCAACTGCGGAGCCTTGGGGGGGAAACACTCAAGAGGTGCTACCACTGTGCCCCGTGCTCGGGGGTGTGTCCGATGTCCCCGGACGACACTCCCTTTCCATGA
>JAUWMM010000318.1 GCA_030613145.1 Desulfobacterales bacterium
TGCGATTTTCTAAGAAACCCTTTTATTATCACAATAGGTTGATTAATCAACAATAAAATGGAACGATTAGGGAGAATTAAGGGTTCGCGAAGAAATAAATTTACATTTTCAGGAGTCGAGGCGCACGCATGGCAAGACGCGAGGAGGGCGAATAGCAAGCTATTTAACCGACGAGCAACGCAGCCAGGCGGGATGGATCGGCGCATCAAAATGTGAAGTTATTTTTGAGTGAGCCCTAAGGTAAGTTCTCAATAACCTTCATCCCCCGGCGCTTATGGCAACCGCGTTGTCCGGACTTTTTGAGAAATTACGAATCAAGATCAATCAGGTCCATGATCTCAACCCAAGTGCGGACCTCCAGGAAAGGGTGGGAAGAACGATTCCACGGCTGGTGGAACAAGATGGGGGTGATATCTTGTTCGTACAGCATGAAGCAGACCTCAAGGCAGTCGTCAACAAAATACCGGATACCATGTGCTTTGAGCACATCGGTTTTTGCCTCATGGGCGCCCGTGGCAATCACTTCAATCGGAAAGGGTGACTCAGGAAGCATTCTATCCACCCAGCTCTTAATCGGCGCAAGCGTGGGGCGAGCTGTCACAAAAAGTAGTGGCCCTTTGCGGGCCATATCAGAAAGCGCCTTGCTGGAACCGTCTATAGGCTCAAGCTCAGCATCACAGTCTCCTTCCAGAATGCAATTTATGATGGCGCTGATAATATCCGGATCTATGTCCAGGCACTCTTCAAGATAGTATTGGGTAATGTCACTGTACTTTATGTGGTTAATGCCGTAATCCTTGCGAGCAATTTCCAAAAAAAGCGTCATGGTATTGGCAAACACGCCATCTATGTCAAACGCTATCTGCTCTGGGCTGATCATTTTGGCTTGCTCTTATGCTGCCATCCGGGTTTTTTTCTTGAGCCGGCTGATTCGGCGTCTCATTATCTTGGCCTGTGCTTTGTCTCCGTCTTCCTTCAACTGCGCTTTGGCTGTTTTCAGATCCCGGATCTTTTTCTTGATCTCCCGCACTGAAACGTCAGATTTCTTGGTCACCTCATCAACGATTCCGCGGGCTTCCTTAATGGCAGCCAACAACTCAGGCTTGTTCATCCCGTGGACTCCTGTTATTTCCGGGATTTTTAGGGCTGTCTCCCGCAACTCCTTGGCTGTCATTCGGTCCAGAGGTTTTTCTTTTTTTTCCTTTTCTTTTTTTCCCATAATCAAATTCTCCTTGTTTTAGTATAGATGAGATCGTGTCTCTCGGCCATCTCTCTAAGCCTTTTCAGAGGTTTTCTTTTCGACTTGGGAGAGAAAGGGCTTGAAAAGATCGATGGGGATAGGAAATATAGTTGTCGAATTATTCTCAGCCGAGACCTCCTTTAGTGTCTGCAGATACCGTAACTGCAAGGCCATGGGGTGATCCTCGATGATAGTAGCAGCCTCTGCCAACCTCGTGGCCGCCTGAAACTCTCCTTCAGCATTGATGACCTTGGCACGTCGCTCTCGCTCTGCCTCTGCCTGTTTAGCCATTGCCCGCTGCATTTCCTGGGGGAGGTCGATATGTTTGACCTCCACCGTAGACACCTTTATCCCCCACGGATCCGTCTGTGCATCCAGGATCTCCTGAAGCCTGTTGTTGATGTGTTCCCTCTCGGAAAGGAGCTCGTCCAGTTCAGCCTGTCCGCACACACTGCGAAGTGTGGTTTGGGCGAGCTGGGACGTGGCATACATGTAATTTTCCACCTCAATAATGGCATTCTGCGGGTCCATGACTCTAAAGTAAATGACGGCGTTTACCGTCACCGAAACGTTGTCTTTGGTAATGACATCCTGAGGATCTACATCCATGGTAATCAAGCGCAAGCTCACCTTCACCATCTTGTCAACAATAGGGATCAGGATAATCAAACCGGGTCCTTTGGAGCCAATGACACGGCCCAGGCGGAATATGATTCCCCGTTCATATTCGTTTAGCACCCGTATGGCTGCGGCCAGCAAGAACAGAAGCAGGATAATGCCTGTAATTGTCGTAATCATAAAAACCTCCTTTTTGGAAACTACTTAACCTCTTCAACCGTCAACAGTAATCGATCCACGCCTACCACACGCACCTTGGCGCCTACCTCAATGTTCCCCCTGGCTACCGCGTTCCAAAGCTCCCCGTGGACAAAGACCTTGCCTTGCGGCTCAAGCCTGCTCTTTGCTATTCCTATGTCCCCGACCAGACCCCTCTGGCCCGTTTTAGGTTTGGATATCTGGGATCGAAAGACCAGGCTTGCTACTGCGACAAAAAAGCCGGATACCATGACAACCGTTGGAATCAGGACCCGCCATGACAAACGCATTGCAGGCCCAGCGCCTTCAAAGAGCATAAGAGATCCCAAGAAGAAACAGATGATTCCCCCAATGCTAAGAAGACCATAGCTCGTCACCTTCATCTCAAGGATAAACAGGACAAGGGCAAGGGCAATGCGCAAGATTCCTGCGTAATTCACCGGAAGTGTCTGAAAGGCAAA
>JAUWMM010000253.1 GCA_030613145.1 Desulfobacterales bacterium
AAGGGGGCGGTTCGACAAAAATCCCCCTAAATCCCCCTTTGACAAAGGGGGACTTTCAAAGGCTCCCCCCTTTTCTAAAGGGGGGCCGGGGGGGATTTTGTAGGGCATCAGGTTCATGAATTGATCCTTAATTCAATAGCATTGACCCTGCCCTGGCGCTTTGTCTCCATTACAGGTTATCAAGCTCACGGACCAGGTCTGTCTTCGACCCTGCCTTCGACATGAGCTCAGGCCGAATGTAGCTCAGACCGAAGGGGGCCCCAGGGGCTCTTCAACCGGGTACCGTGAACGTTGAACCGCTCAACCTAAGTTCGAGAATCAAGGAGGCGCCGTTATGGTGGCCCAGCAGCAAGCCAGCGGGAAAGTAAAAGTCACTTTCAAACAAGCTATGGAGATGTTGTTTCCATACGTAAAGAGCCGGATAGTTGGACAAATAAAATCTGTTGCTCTTATTATCGTCTATCTTATCTTATTCCAAACTATCATTTTGCGAATGGCCATAGCTGAAGCATCAATTATTGCAGTCGGGCTTGCACTGGTTATTGCAGGACTCGCTTTCTTCATGGAAGGCCTCATGCTTGGCCTAATGCCTCTGGGCGAAGTCATCGGCCTGAAGCTGCCGCAGAAGTCAAAGTTGCCGATCATTTTAATCTTTGCCTTCATTCTCGGCATGGGCGCCACGTTCGCGGAGCCGGCCATCACGGTTCTGAAGGCAGCCGGTTCTTCCATAAAACCCTGGGAGGCCCCGCTAGTCTTTCTCCTTCTCAACAAATTTTCAAGTTATCTCGTATATGCCGTGGGCGCCGGTGTGGGCGTAGCCGTCATGTGCGGCATGCTGCGTTTCATGTACCAATGGTCGCTCAAGCCTTTTATTTACGTCCTCGTAGGCTGCCTGGTGATTTTTACCATGTGGGCGTTTCTTGATCCGAACATGCGGGCTCTGACGGGACTCGCGTGGGACTGCGGCGCTGTGACGACAGGCCCTGTTACGGTCCCCCTCGTCCTGGCCCTCGGTATCGGGATTTGCCGAATTACCGGCAGTGCCGGTTCCGGCAGTGCCGGCTTCGGCGTGGTAACTCTCGCCTCCCTTTTTCCAATAATCACGGTGCTTACCCTGGGCACTGTTTTCAAGGGAGGAGTTCCGAAACCGATGGAGGAAGCGGAGTTCTTCAGCACTCAGAGCCGGGACAAAGCCGTTACCCTGTTTACCAGCCAGGAGGAAATGTACGGATACGCATTTATGAACGCGAGTGAAGAAAGCCAGCTCGCACTCTTCGACGGCAGCAAAGAGAAAATGCTCGAGTACATAAAGAAACTTAAAGAAAACGAGACCGAGAGGAGCGTGGTTTTCCCCGGGCAGAATGCCGACGCACTTCAGCGCTGGGCAGCGCTCTCCGGCACGAAGGAACAGCGGTTGGCAGTTTTCGATACTCCCGAGGCCGTCAAGGAGGCGGTAACCATGTATTCCATGAGCGGCCAGGTTTTGAAAGTTCCCGACCTGTTAAGGCGCAACGGCCTTATGGCTGCCCGGGCGATCATTCCCCTCACTCTGTTCCTTGTGCTTACACTTGTGGTTATACTGCGTGAAAAGCTCCCGCGTTCAGACGAAATCATGCTCGGAATCCTGTTCGCCCTTATAGGGATGATGATATTCAGCATGGGCATTGAGCTCGGCCTCGCCAAGCTCGGGAACCAGGTGGGCGGGAAATTGCCTTCTTCATTCAAGCAGATCGAGCTGAGCGATCAGCAGAAGACGATCGTAGGTTTCGATCCTGCCGTCGTTCAAACGGCCACAACGGCTGAAGGAGAGAAAAGACAATTCTTCTACCTGAAGTCAGAAAACGAATATGAAGCGTTGCCATATAAAGGGGATGGTTACGATGCATCGACAAGGAAATACACCTACCTTCCAACGAAAGGACCTCTTTTCGGCACGGAAGGCGGCCTGTCCGGAATCATAGTGGTTCTGCTGTTTGCGTTCTTCATGGGATACGGGGCCACGATGGCCGAGCCGGCGCTGAACGCACTCGGACTGACGGTCGAGGAACTCACAGTCGGAACCTTCAAAAAAAGGCTGCTGATGCAGGCGGTCGCCCTTGGCGTCGGCGTGGGAATTACTCTCGGCGTTGCGAAAATCATATGGAGCATTCCGCTGGTCTATCTTATCGCACCGCCGTATATCCTATTATTGTTTATGTCCAAGCTATCTACGGAAGAATTTGTGAACATCGGCTGGGACAGCGCCGGCGTCACTACGGGGCCTGTCACAGTCCCCCTTGTCCTCGCGATGGGCCTTGGTATCGGAACCCAGGTTGGAGTTGTTGAAGGGTTCGGCATCCTCACCATGGCTTCCGTTTGCCCGATACTCTCGGTCCTTACGGTCGGGCTGAGTGTGACCAGAAAGAGAAAGGCGGCGCTTCAGGAAGCCACCAAGGCGTTTCGGGAAGGACGTGCTGCGTAATGACTGAAGAAAAAAAGATCTGCAAAATTACAGGCATTTTTCACAGGGGAATAACCGACACTATTGTCGAGGGGCTGCAGACGGCGGGGATTGCAGACTACCAGCTTGCAGCCTCTCGGACCCTTATGCTCCAGGAGAAGAAAGGTCTCTTCGGGTTGTATTCAGATACTGTGATAGTCGAAGACCCGGCAGACATAATGTCTTTTCTCATACCTGCTGAAGTGGAAGAAGCCGTAATGAATCTGATGATCGACAAAGGAGATATGGAAACGCCGGGAAGGGGCACTGTATTCAGTGAAGAGGTCAGTATCGTAAAAGCCCACAGGCTCTGTTTTGAAAATGAAGTAAAGCCTTTCGAACCTAAAAGCACCTATCGTCTTATGACCGAGCTGACGGGAATCTGCTGCATCGTCCATCGCGGAGAGGGCAACTTTGTCGCGAGGGTTGCTCTTGACACCGGTACATGCGTACCCGGAATCACTTTCGGACACGGGACCGGCCTGAGAGACAAGCTCGGCCTCCTGCGCGTCACCATTCCGGCTGAGAAAGAGGTGATAAATTTTGCCGCGAGCAAATACGACGCCAACGCCGTCATGGATCTGATGATCGACGCCGGAAAACTGGACCAGCCGGGAAAAGGATTTATCTATCTTTATCCTATCGGGAAAGGACTGGTCAATACGAAGATCACCCGTGGGATGCCCAAGCACGCTGCGAGCGTGGAACAGCTTATCGCGGCGGTCGACGAGATAAAGGGAGGCACCGGCTGGCGCCGAAGAACCGCGCCAGAGGGGCAGGACTCAAAGAGCAAGCAAGCTTTTCTTCATGATCTGACCAACCTGATCCTTACATGCAACGCGGGCCGGGGCGAGGACCTTGTCAAAGCGGCCATGGACGTCGGAGCCGCCGGGGCGACCATCAGCAAGCTCAAACATCAGCGTCCATCCGACTCGGAGTTGAGCGAGATATCTCCCGCGCGCGAGGGTTGCAACATGATCGTAGGAAAAAACCAGGTGGGCGATATTGTGGAAACTCTGGATAAGGCTGGCGCTTTCGACGATAATTCACACGGGCAGGTCCTGGTCAGCCCCATCCCGAAAGCCTGCACGTATCTTGGCAAATAAACGCCTTGGAATTTCCACAACCTATTGATATTATAGCATATTCAGCCTGGTTGCAGTCCGACATTCGAAGCACTTGTGGGAGAGGTAGCCCAAAGCGGAAACCTGGAAGATGCGGATAAGAGCTAGTACCCATCCACGAATCGTAAAAACTCAATGTGCACAAGCGTAAGTTTCCAATTCAGAAATGAGCAATTTTCTGCAAGGTCAAGGAAAACAAGGGAGACCTTTGCAAAACGAGACATTTTTTTGTCAGGCAAGGAAGGCAAAAATTTTAAC
>JAUWMM010000057.1 GCA_030613145.1 Desulfobacterales bacterium
AACTCCGGCATGCCGATTCCGAACATTTAATCCCCCCCTTTTATTTGAGACCTTTGAAAAACGAGACATTTTTTTGTCAGGCAAGGAAGGCAAAAATTTTAACCGGAGGAATACATTATGTATTTCGAGGATTAAAATTCGAAGCCTGACGCCGCATCACGAAAAAATGACAGATTTGCAAAGGTCTCTATTTCTATCCATATCCCCTTGTAAGGGTTCGTTTTATGAGCTGTACCCCGTTGAATCTTACTTCTATATTAACACTGAAACCATAATGTATCAATCATTGCCGGGTTCAGTCACCTTTCATACTTTCCATTATCTTCGTATGGGCTTTATCGTTTTCAAAATATGAAGCTTTGGCTTTTATTGCATATTTTAGAAGAGATGGTTTCGTAAAAGACTTTTTGCAAAACCATCATAAAATTATGCGACATTTGACCAATCGAGTCAAGGAGAATAACGTGCTTGCCTGAAAGGCGTGATTTATGTTAGGAGTGTCAACCCATTATGGAGACAATTGATGCAAAAAACGGTTCTGCTGTGGCTCAATTCAAAGGCAATGCGTTGGCCATGCTGATCGGGAGCCTTCCTATAGCCGACCATGATCAGGCTATTCGGATGGTCTTTAAATATACACCGGAGATTCCGCTGTGGATTCAGCTCCCAGCTTATCCGGAAGAAGGCATGATGGTCCAGTTTCTGGAGGGCATCCCGGGTCTTGTCCAAAACCAGGACCGTGTCTTTATTGATACTTCAGAATCAACCTTTGAGGATGACTTGCTCAAATTCTATGAGGACTACCTTGCAATAACCGAAGGTGGATTACCTCTGGATGGCACACGATTTGTACTTACCCAAAAGACCGCAAGAGGCTTCTATACCCTCCTCGATGTCATGAAATCATCCCCGCATTTTCCTGTAGCTATCAAAGGCCAGATTACAGGACCTGTTACCCTTGCCACAGGGCTGACAGACCAGCACGGACGCGCTCTCTTTTACGATGACCGGCTCCTTGATGTGGTGGTCAAAACCCTTGCCATGAAGACACGCTGGCAGGTGGAACAATTGTCACAATGGGGCATTCCTGCCATCATCTTCATAGACGAACCGGGCCTTGCCGGCTTTGGCACTTCTGCCTTTATCAGTATCTCGCAGGAAGATGTATCCCGGGTGCTTTCAGAAGTCATTGACGCCGCACATCAGGCAGGAGGTCTGGTCGGCGTTCACGTATGTGCCAATACCGATTGGTCGTTAGTCCTGGATTCTGCGGCCGATGTACTAAGCTTTGATGCTTACGGTTTCTTTGACCGATTGGCCCTGTATGAGGCATCCCTCAAGACCTTTTTCGACCAGGGCCGAATCCTCGCATGGGGGATTGTCCCCACCTCAAGCAGTCGGGATATTGCCAGGGAAACGGCTTCAAGTCTGGTGGCCAAATGGGAGGGGCCGGCCAGTCAGCTGGAGACCATTGGCGTAGAACGTACAAAGTGCCTGGCACAGTCCCTGATTACACCAAGCTGCGGCACTGGTTCGCTTACTCCTGATGAAGCGATCAATGTGCTTGAAATGACCCGTGAGGTGTCGCAAACCTTGCGCTCATAAGCTTGGTCGAGCCTCTAATTCGCTTGAGCTGCAGATATTGGTAGTATGAGAACACGAATCTTTATTCCGTTTACGGCCTTGCTGTTTTTCATTTGTGTATTCGCCACCAGTGTATATGGTGAACCGTTCATGGGGCCTTGGGAGGGCCATAGTAGTGATGAGACCTCTTGCAAGCGGTCAAGCAGTGATTTGAACCCTCTTTGTTCCCTCGTAAAAGCCTACAGAAACTACATTTCGCCGATCGATGGTAAGACGTGTCCCATGTATCCCTCATGTTCGAAGTACAGTCTCCTGTGTTTTGAAAAACATGGTTTTTTCGTAGGATGGGTAATGACTTGTGATCGACTGCTCCACGAGGCAGATGAAATGAGCAAGGCTCCCGTCATTTACGTAGATGGGGTGGAAAGGTATTATGACCCCATAGTAAATAATGATTTCTGGTGGCACAGTGAGGGCTGACCCGAGCATTTTGCGGAAAGGATGGCTTGTGGCCGCTGTAACTATTGCGGTCTGTTTCTTTCCTGTCGATTCTTACGCCACGCCGACGGTTCTCCTCGATCCAGAGCGTCAATTTCAGTTTGCCGAACACTATTTTCAAGAAGGTGAGTACTATAGGGCGATCGGAGAATACGAACGATTCATATACTTTTTCCCTGAGGCCAAGCAGGTCGAGCTTGCCAGGTACAGGATCGGGCTTGCCTATCTAGAAGGTGAGCGGTATCAAGAAGCCATACAAGCGTTCAAGCGGCTCATAGATGAATACCAGACTTCGGTATATGCGATCAAATCTTATCTTAGAATTGGTGAGGCGTATGTTCATCTCAAAAATTATGATGAAGCCCTCATAAATATTGAGAATGTGATAGACATTGCGCCTGATCAAGGTATCAAGGAGGAAGCTTATTATCAGTGTGGCTGGATTTATCTGGAAAAAGGGTTGTGGGAAAATGCGCAAACCTGTTTTGACAAGATCTCCGCTAAAAGTCGAAAAAAATACAGGCTCGAGCAACTCCGGAAGGAACTCGACAAGAAAAAACTCCTCAAGCGTAAATCCCCCTTCATTGCTGGGATGTTAGCCGTTGTGCCTGGCTCAGGCCATCTATATTGTGAAAGATACAGAGATGCGTTGGTCTCTTTTTTGGTCAATGGCGCATTGATCTTTGCCGCTTATGAAGCATTTGATAACGATCAGAATGCCCTTGGTGGAATAATCAGCTTTGTTGAGGTAGGCTTTTATTCCGGTAACATCTACAGCGCGATCAGTAGCGCCCACAAGTACAATCGGGATGAAAAAAACCGATTTTTCAGGTACTTGAAAGATCACGCAAAGTTAAACATCTCCTTGGGAGGACCCGAGGGGAATAAGGCGCTTATGCTTTCCTGTCGACTTTCCTTTTAGAAGCTGTTTCAAGACCCTTTCCCATAGATGGTGCTAAACTGTCCCTGCTTTTGTTGCACTAGAGCATAACCTTGAATCACAATAAGTTGCAGCGCTTCTTTCCTTGACACAGAAGTCTGTTTCTTTCTATACTCGGCAAGTAACAAGTCGAGATTTTACCAGTCAGCCCCAATAAAATTTCATTATGAGTACGAGTTTAGCTTACAGTTTGCGATTTTGACGTTCCGCTCTTCATGAATCTTTTTCCAAAATTGCTCAATATCTTTCGCAAAACGGGTCTTTTTCATACCCGTAAAGTGTTACCATTATGCCTGTTTATGAATACACTGCCCTTGACGGGTCCGGCAAGAGCGTAAACGGCATTATAGATGCCGACAGCCCGGTAGCAGCCCGCCAGAGGCTCAGGGGTACAGGAATCTTTCCGGTCGATGTGAAAGAAACGTCCTCCAAGCCAAGGGGGCTCCGTTCAAGCCCGGTCTCTGTGTCAGCGTTTCTGAAGCGAATCAAATCAGGTGAGATTTCTGTTACCACTCGTCAACTAGCCACCTTATTGGGTGCAGGAGTGCCCTTGGTTGCGTCTTTAGAAGCACTAATCTCGCAAATTGGCAACCCGCAGCTTAAAAAAATCATGGCTGAGATCAAGGAATCCGTCAATGAAGGGAACAGCCTGGCCTACGCCTTATCCAGTCATCCCAGTATATTTTCAAATGTCTATGTTAACATGGTGCGTGCAGGCGAAGCATCCGGTTCTCTTGACGTGGTTTTGGATCGTCTAGCGGATTTGGGTGAACACGAGCAGGCATTGAAAGGTCGCTTCAAGGCGGCTATGGCCTATCCGGTCTTCATGTTCTTTGTCGGAACTCTGGTCCTCTTCTTTATCATCACTTTTGTTGTGCCCAATATTACACAAATTTTCAAAGACATGCATCAGACCCTCCCAATCCCCACCATTGTGTTAATCAGTATCAGCAATTTTCTGAAGTCTTTTTGGTGGCTTGTCTTGCTGGTAATCGTATCCTTTATCGCAATTGTGAGGCAGTTGAAAAACACCCCAAGGGGGCGTTACGTGTGGGACGAGGTCAAACTCCGCATTCCTGTACTAGGACTCATCAACAACAAAATGGCCGTGGCTAGTTTTGGAAGGACACTCGGCAGCCTGCTGAAGGCCGGCGTACCGCTCATAACTGCCCTTCAGATAGTACGGAATATTGTCAATAATGTTATAATTGCCGACGTAATTGACGAGACCGTGGAGGAGATTCAAGCAGGTAAGAGCCTTGCCAGCCCCCTTGCTAAAAGCCCATGGTTTCCTCCCATTGTGATTCAGATGATATCTGTGGGCGAGCAGAGTGGAGAGCTCGAGACTATGCTGCTTAAAATCGCAGACACCTATGACAGGGATGTAGAATCCCAGATCATGGCCATGACTTCTATTATAGAGCCGGTTATGATCCTGGTCATGGGCTTAGTCGTACTGTTCATTGTTCTATCTATACTGCTTCCTATTTTTGAGATCAATCAGATGATACGCTGACAATAATAAGGAACAACGGAATGTTGGTTGGAGGTCTTATGAAAAAAGACGGATTCGGTCATAGCCGCGGTTTTACGTTTATTGAACTCATGGTCGTTATGGTGATTCTAGGCATTCTGGCAACGCTTGTTGTACCCAGAATCATGGGTAGACCAGAAGAGGCCAGGCGCTTAAAGGCAAAGGTTCAGATTGGGAGTATTGAGACTGCTCTTCAGTTGTATAAGCTTGACAGTGGCTATTACCCCACTACTGAGCAGGGCCTTGAGGCGCTTGTCGAAGCACCTATGGTAGGCCGGCTTCCCATATCCTGGCGTGAGGGTGGGTACCTGGAAAAAGGGAGGGTCCCAAAAGATCCATGGAAAAACGAATATATTTATCTTTCCCCGGGCGTTCAGGGCGATTACGACCTCTCCTCCTACGGTCCTGATGGAGAGCCGGGAGGGGAAGGTAAGGATGCAGATATAAACAGTTGGGAACTGGAATAAATTAAGGAGTCCAACTCTGAGTTGAACCGGAAGACAAAAAAAGGGTACACCTTCATCGAGTTGACCGTTGTTATTTTCTTGATCGGTCTAACACTGGTCTTGACCGTCCCGAGATTTCGTTATGAAATGTTGACCGATGACCTGAAGGCGACTGTACGTCGCATGGTGGGGACCATCAGGAGCTTGAGAAACGATGCAATCCGAGAGCAAAAGATCTATGTGCTCTGTTTTGACCTTGGATCGAATCGGTACTGGATAGAGTCGGCGGATATGACCGATGAAGGACGGGCACTCGAGTACGAAAAGGCTCTCCCGTTACCAGGGGGGGTTCAGATACTAGATGTTTGGTCCGGAGAAACGGGCAAAAAGGTCGACGGTAAGGCGGCCATCCGGTTTACTAAGAAAGGGTATATCGAACCATCAGTTATTCATCTTGGGGCAGAAGACGGCAGGAAATTTTCCCTAGAGTTGAGCCCTTTGATGGGAAAGGTCAAGGTTTTTGACAAGTATGTAGAATTTGCAGGCATTTGATCATATTTGCGATGATAAATGGGACTTGGCCGAGTCACTCCAGTTGGAGTAATGGAGTGATGAAATGACGATGAAATAGATTGCAGAGCAAAGACTTATGATTTCAATAAGTCCTAGGAATTTTGAGACACCTGGTTTTACACTCTTAGAGGTCATGGTAGCCATGGCCATCATTGCCATTGCCCTGACGGCTGTGCTCGGCTCACAATCTCAGAGCCTTTCACTGGCCGGTGAGGCGAAATTCAGTACGACAGTCAGTTTCCTGGCCCAAAGTAAAATGGCTGAAATAGAGTCTGAGAAGCCGGAAAATCTTACCGGTAATTCAGGTGATTTCGGCGAGGATTTTCCCGGCTATCGTTGGAACCTGCGCATAGATGATGTTACATTTGATGAACCTGAAGGCGTCTCGGACCACCTCAAACAAATTGATTTGACGATTTCCTGGGAAGAGGTCGACCAGTACGAATACCGTCTCAGGCTGTACAGGTTTGTGCCCGAAACCGAGTAAAGGGATGCATTTCCAGAATCTTAGTAATGGGAATTTCGGCAAGATTTGCTCTGAATTGTGCTCACCACGGCGACACAGAGGCCGCAGTGTGGTTTGTTTTTTTGCCCGATCGTGGTTTCCCGATGGGGCAAAACGGAAGTTCACTCTGCGCTCTCTGTGCCTCTGCGGTGAGAATCGCTTCGGTTTTACCCTTATGGAAATTCTCATCGCCATGTTTATTTTTGCCATCGTTCTTTCCACGATCTATACCTCTTATACCGGAACTTTTCGTATCGTGAATGAGACCGAATATCAGGCTGATATTTACGGAATGGCCCGGATTGCCCTGGAAAGGATGTACGAAGATTTAGAATCCGTTTACACAGTGTATCCAAAATCATCTAAATCAGATGATGATAGCGCTCAGGCTTTTGAATTCGTTGGCGCGGACAAAGAGATTGAAGGCAGAAGTGCCGACTCGCTTCACTTCATTTCCAGAGCGCACCTTGTGTTTAGCGGGCAAGGGCAAGCCTCTGGAACCGCCGAGATAGGTTACTACGTTGGTGAGAATGATGAGACAGAGGATCTTGTACTCTATCGAACAGACAGTCCTGCGTTTCAAGAAAAACCAGAGGAAGGGACCGGGGGATTGGTGATGTGTGACAGCTTAGTCTCTGTCAATTTTACCTATTATGACGACGAGGGAGAAGAGCACGACAACTGGGATTCCACAAGTGATGAGTCCAAGGATAAGATTCCCAGAATGGTCTCCATCATGCTGGAGTTTGAAAACCGCTCGGATCCTGAGGCACCATTCAAATTTTTGACAAAGGTTGCGTTTCCAGTTGGCCAGGGGTAATCATGGGAAGGTTTCTTCGAAACAACAAAGGCATCGCCCTTATCCTGACGTTATTGATCATTAGCCTCATCGTTTCAGTGACGCTCCAGTTCAATAGATACATGCGGGACGATCTATATGCAGCTGTGAATCTCAGAGATGGCATCAAGCACGGCCATATTGCAAAGTCAGGATTCAATTATGTGCTTGCGGTTCTCTATGAAGACGACACAAATGTCGATTCCTTTCACGATACATGGGCAGATTCAGAGACCCTTTCTGAAAAATCTGCCGACTTGTTCGAGGATGGCCGATTCAAGCTGGAGCTCTCAGACCATTCTGGAATGATTCAGATCAACTCTCTAGTTGATGAAAAAGGAAAGTATATTAATATCCAAAAAGACCTCCTCACACGATTTCTGCAATCCCCGGAATTCGGTCTTAAGGACGAAGAGGTGGACCATATCGTCAATGCCATCAAAGACTGGATCGATGCTGACGATGATCCGACCGGATTTGGTGGTGCGGAAAACTCCTATTACCAGGGATTGGAAACTCCTTATTCCTGTCAGGATGCCCCGGTGGAATTCTTAGAGGAGTTGCTTCTTGTTAAAGGCATTAACAGGGAACTCTTTTATGGCACCGAGAAAATGCCCGGCATCGCGTCTTTTCTGAGCCCTCATGGAGACGGCAAGATCAATATCAATACGGCTGAACCCCTTGTATTGAGGGCCCTTATTAGTGATAACCCTTCAGATAAGATGAAGGAAGAGATGGCTCATGATATGGACGAATACCGGCTGAACGAAGACAACAAGGAGAGCCTGTCAAGCACTAACTGGTACAAGAGTGTGCCGGGTATGGACGGTGTTAACATTGAGTCTGATTTGCTTACCACCTTAAGCACCTTCTTTGAGATCTACTCAGAAGGGCAACAAAAACGGGCCAATGCCTCAGAAGGCTATGAATGGGTCACGGCCAAGCAGGTCACGGCAATAGTCCAAAGGAAAGATGGCGAATTAAATATTCTATCATGGAAAATAGAGTAGCATGCCTGAAACGATTCTAGGTCTTGACATAAACTCGGATTCCGTTGCAGGAGTCCGGGTTAAAAGTGGGTTGAAGGGGCAACACGTTACGTCCTGTGCCCGTGTAATGATCGAAGAGGAGGGTGGCTTAGAAAGCGCTTTGAAGGCACTTGTCGAACAAATGGGTGCTGAAGCTGATATCAGTATCAGCTCGATCCCCGGCGAGCATATATCGTACCGGAATCTCCGAATGCCTTTCAGAGATAAGAAGAAGATCAGGCAGACCCTTGCTTATGAACTTGAGACAATGGTCCCTTTTCCACTCGATGATTTGCTTGTTGATTTCACTATGGTTGACCAGTCGGATCAAAGCGAAGTCCTTGCCGCCTCTGTCAAGCAGACATATATCTCCGAATATCTGGCCCAATTGCAGGCCAACGGAATAGATCCCGCCGTCCTGGATATCAGCGGTGTGCCCACGGTCTGCTGGCTATTGAGACAAGCAGGAACACCCGATGACGGACTGCTGTTGGAGATTGGTCTCAAGAGAAATACGATGATCCTTTATCTCAACAGACGCATCGCCTTGGTTCGCACCTTTCCGTTTGACGGTAGTGCT
>JAUWMM010000264.1 GCA_030613145.1 Desulfobacterales bacterium
GACGAGAAAAAGGCGATTGCCGAGCGGCTTAAACGCTTAGGATATACCACCGACTAAGCGCTTTTTTGAAGGAAAGGGTTTAATACCCATTCCTTCAAAACCCTAATGGAGGTTCCATCTTTTTCCTCCGGGAGAGTATAGGACATGGCGTATGAGATAAGCGAAAATATTGGATGCGTACCAGCCCTATGGTCTGCACGCCCAATTAAGGGCATACTCAAAGCTATTTATTGAGGGGGGATTTACAATTCTGTAACTCCCCCCTTTTTTGTCATTATACCCTGTCGGCGTAACCATCACGCATCAACCCAACAAAACCAAAAGGAGGGGTCGAAATGTCAGAGAAAAAGAAAATCGAAGCAACTGTTAATCAAGGGAGAAGGGCGTTTCTGAAGTATGCTGGCGCAGGAGTGATGCTGCCCACCATTGTTGGAATGGTCCCGGGGAATCCTATCTCCGGGCTGGGATGGAAGGCCTTTGCAGCGTCCGAGAAAAAGGTATCTGACGAATGGTGGCAATTGGCGAGTAAATACGGTAAGCCAAAAGGCAAGTTCGGAAAGATCGGTGATCCCGTGACCTTGACGGTCGGATACCAACCCTATTGCACACCCTACTGGACATCTTCAGTGAACAAACAGGCACAGCTCTGGGCAAAGTACCTGCCAACAGGGAGCAAACTGGTTTGGTTCCGGGCCCTTTCCGGTCCGCTTATCAACAACAACATGTACGCGGGCAAGAATCAGTTCGGCTACATGGCTGAGACACCGGCCATGCGATCCGGTGACACGGTTGACTGCGACATGGTTTGTGCCACAGGGTATGACGTTGGGGAAACCGGCGCGATCTGTGTAGACAAAAAGCTGATCGATGAAGGAAAGGTAAAGGTGCCAAAGGACCTGGACGGCAAGCGGGTGGGTACACCTTTTGGTTCTTATTCTCATCGACAGGCACTTACCTGGGCGTATCAGAACAATGTTAAACCCAACTTTCTGGATCAGTCAATCGAACTTCAGGTGACCAACCTGAGGGCCCACAATATCGCTGCCGCAATAGAGTGGGAACCATATCCCACCTGGCTTGAAAAGCGCGGCATCGGCGATCGGTGGATTACGGGTCAGGATATGCCCTGCACATGCAAGAGATACTATCCGGATGCGGTGGACCATACCTTCAGGTGTGTGGGGTCCACTCTGGCCATTTGGGATTGGATGCGGGATCGCCCGGATATTATGGCAGCCTATCTCAAGTCGGAGGAAGAGTGCCGTGATATGCTCACCAACGATCTGGACCTGGCGGCCTACTACATTTGGACCGATGTCAGCGAAGTGCATCCGTCGGTGGTCCGGGTGAACCTCGACATGATGGTTTGGGATGGCCGCATCACCCCGCAGTGCAGAAACCACCTGAAGGGCGTTTCGAACATGTGGAGGGATATCGGCATCTGCCGGGGCCCGAGGACCAAAGACCCGGAGGCGTATATTGATGAATGGGCCGATGATAAATACCTGCAACTGGCCATAAAGGAGATGAAGGCCGACGGCCTATGGACATCGGATAAGTTGCCCGGATTTCCTTCACACATAAGAGACGACCAGCTCAGAAGGCATACCTGGCAGACTTATGAAAAAATCAATTTGAAGGCAACACCCTGGAAACAGACAAAAGCGTAAATTAGGGATGATCTGACATCGAAATGGGCAGGCCTTTTGTCTGCTCATTTCGGTGAGTTAACTGGAGGCGAGAAACGTGAGCCCAGCAGATGGAAAAGAGAAAGAAGGCCTTATAACCGGTCAGATGCGTCGATCAGTTGAGGCCCAATATAGCAAGATTTATTTGGAACGTCAGCAGCGTGGAAAAAAGCTTAAGAAGCGGTCCCTCATATTAGGGTTATGCGGAGGGGCAGTTTTCCTTCTAACCTGGTTTGTGCTTACCGCCACCATTATGGACAAGACACCAGGCCCCATAGAAACGGTTATCACCTGTGCACCAACCGTAGTTGATGCGTGGTATTATAAGAGCATCTATTATAGTCTCTACCGCGTTCTCCTTGGATTTCTTGTTGCATCGGCTTTTGCAATCCCCCTGGGGCTAATGATGGGGTGGAACCGGATTTTTAGTGATTTTACCATGCCCGGGTTTGAGTTTCTCAGGCCTGTGCCGCCGGTAGCCTGGGTGCCTCTGTCGATTATTATCTTTGCGCAGCTCGAATATAGTATTCTTTTTATCACCTTTACCGGAGCCTTTTTTATTGTGACCCTTAACGCACGATTGGGTGCGGAATCCATTGACCCTTCTCTTTTTCGAGCCGCATGGTGCTTAGGCGCCTCACCTCGCCAGGTCTTTCGGGAGGTCGTGTTGCCCGGAGCCCTGCCCGCCATTTTCACCGGACTGGCCCTGGGTATGGGCATTTCCTGGGAGACCGTGGTTGCGGCAGAGATGATCGCGGGTCAGTACGGATTGGGATATCTGACATGGGAGAGCTACAATCTCATTCGCTATCCCGACGTCATACTATCCATGGAAAGCATCGGCATTTTGGGGTATATGTGCAGCGCGTTGATTCGGGCGGCGGCAAATAAGTACCTGGCATGGAGAAAAGTCTACTAGCTAAGCATGTATAAGGATTGAAACTAATGGCAAAAGCTAAAGAAGGGCATGTTGAAATTAAGAACGTCACAAAAATCTATGATCCGCTCGGAGCCAACGTCCTTGCAGTGGATAACTGCACCCTGGAAATCCAAGCAGGAGAGTTCCTGGCCATTGTTGGACCTTCAGGGTGCGGGAAGACCACCATGCTCAATATGCTGGCAGGTTTCGACTCGGTGACCGAGGGAGAAGTCTGTGTGGATGAGGCATGTGTGGCTTCTCCCACAATGAGGCTGACGCCCGGACCCGATCGGATGGTGGTTTTCCAATTGGGTGCCCTGTTTCCATGGAGAACAGTCCTGGAAAATGTCTGCTTCGGCCCCTTAATGCAGGGGACCATGAGCAAAAAAGAAGCCATTGATAAGGCCAGGGATTTGCTTAGAGTTTCCGGTTTGCAGGGTTTTGAAGACGACTATCCCATGAACATCTCTTCCGGCATGCAGAGAAGGGTTGAAATCGTTCGGGCCCTCATCAACGAACCGAAAATCCTGCTCTTGGATGAGCCTTTCAGGGCCTTGGATGCCATGACCAAGTCGGTTATGCATAAGTATCTTTTAGATCTCTTCGATATGATCGGCAAGACCATCATGTTCATTACCCATGATCTTGACGAGGCCATATATTTGGCAGACAGGATCTTTGTCATGACTACCAGACCGGGCCGTCTGAAAAAATGGATCGATGTGGATCTTCCACGACCTCGGGACGTACATGTCAAGGTTTCGGATAGATTTATGGAGCTTAGACAGGAAGCCATTGCTGCCGTTCACGAGGAGGCCCTGAAGGCCTTTGAGCGGGGCGAAAGAGAACTGGCAACATAATAGAAGCCCTGAGTTATGCCGAGAATAACGCCTTATCAATACATAGAATAAAGCATAGAAAGGAAAAAGCCAAATGGGATCGGAGGTTGAAACTAAATCTGGTGACGAGACAACGACCAGCGCCTATCAGGAGTATTCAGAGGTTGGCCTGTTTTTCAGGAGAATATATGCAGCCTCATGGAACTATTCAAACT
>JAUWMM010000247.1 GCA_030613145.1 Desulfobacterales bacterium
GAATGCTGCCCGTCAACTGGTTGTCACCGAGATGAAGGTAGAGAAGATGTGAGAGGACTCCAATCTGTGATGGGATGGTTCCGGTCAACTGGTTTCCTTCAAGATGAAGATATTGAAGATTAGACAGGGTTCCAATCTCAGGTGGAATGCTCCCCGTTAGCTGGTTGTCACCGAGATGAAGGTAGAGAAGATGTGAGAGGTCTCCAATCTGTGATGGGATGCTTCCGGTTAACTCGTTTTGGTAAAGGAGTAGCCCCTGAAGATTTGAGAGGTTTCCAATCTCTAATGGTATAGTTCCCGTTAGCTGGTTCCGGGAGAGCTGAAGGTTCACAAGATTCGGGAGGTTTCCAAGTTCAGGGGAAATCGTCCCCCTCAGATTGTTGTTATAGAGGTTTATCTCTTCAACCGTTGTTCCCGCTGCATCCAAGGTTATCCCATACCAATTGCTTTCTGTACCGGGCATGGCAAAGCCATCCGTATGCAGTGGGGGTTCTTTCCATTCGTCCATGTTGCGCCAGTTACTACGGGGAGCATCAAATAGTTTGCATTTTATGCTGCTGCATAACAGACATGTTTTTCCGAGAAGTACCTTTTCACCAGATTCGGTCGACGCTGTCGGCCCCATAGGAAACTTCTGACATTAGCAACCAATTCACTCTGGCAGCGGGCGCGTTTTCTTCCAACTGCATTACTTTTGACATCTTGGTTAAGGATTTCATCAGGGTTCAATTCGGGGCTGTAACTGGGAAGAAAGAATAACCGAATATGTTTTTCATTTTTGCTCAACCATTTCTTTACTTTTCCGGAGCGATGAACCGGATGGCCATCGACAATAATAAACACTTTGCGTTCGCTTTGACGCACAAGACGTCTGAGGAACTCTTCAAACACATCGGCTTTAAACCGCTGCTTGAAGACCATGAAGTTCAGTTGTCCCTTGTTGGTGATAGCCGAAATCATGTTGCAGCCAAAACGCACTC
Source organism: Desulfobacterales bacterium (assembly GCA_030613145.1). Classification (GTDB taxonomy): domain Bacteria; phylum Desulfobacterota; class Desulfobacteria; order Desulfobacterales. Next base: position 981 of record JAUWMM010000247.1, read on the forward strand.
CTGTTCCCAGAATCACTGGCGTCTGACCACGACGGCCATAGGAGCGGCCTGCCGTATGATCAGATCGCATACCCATCTCGTCGCCCCAGTAGATGTCGGCCTTTTCCTGCTTCGCCTGCTTGCGAATAGCCGGATAGTCTTCATCCAACCAACGATGCACAGCCTCTGGGTTTTTCTCAAACGCACGACGCATAGGCTTCTGTGGGGTAAAGCCCCAGCGGGCCAGATACCGACCCACAGTCCAGACAGAGAGTCGAACACCGAACCTCCTTTCAATCAACTGCCCCACGGCTTCGCGCGTCCAAAGATAGAAAGGCATTTTGAGTTGATCCGGGCAACGGTCTACAATACTCATAGCAATCTGTGCCGACTGCCAACCAAGAAGGCTTCCACCTTTTGGCCGCCCTTGCCGCTTGGCTTTCAAAGCCTTCAAGCCGCATTCGCGGTAGGCCTTCAACCATTTTCCAATCACTTGACGTGTTACGCCAAGAAGCCTTGCCACATCCACCTGCTTCATACCGCCCAAAATAGCCTTGACTGCCTTGCGGCGAAGGTCTTCTTGAGCAACGGCAGGAAGCGAACGAGCATCTTTTGTTTTCATGCTCGTGTCATAACATAATCGCACTAGTAATGCAAACTATTTATTGCTCGGAGTAGTATCTCCATCTGTGCTGTTGTAAAGGGCAATCAAGGCCTTTCTTTCTTCAGGAGGAATATCTGCACACACATCACAAACCATGCCTCCTCCCAATACCAGCCAGAAAATGGCTATGCCCATGAATAGGCTCTTGGTTATTATGTTTAGGTTCAAAAGGTACGTGACATTCACTTTCATCTACTGTCCTCCTTTTTCGACAAAGTTTCTCTTGGGGTGACAGTTCACTCCACTGTCATAATCTTCTTCAACTGCCCGACGAAGGCTTTTCCGCTACAATAAAAACAGATCCCAGGAATGGCCAAAATGGAGAATTCCTCGTAAGAGGATGGTACGCTCCAACAGTTGACGCTTCGATCAAGTCAAAACCATACTTTGTTATCTCGTGCCTCCACCAATAGACAGATCTAACCGCCTCGTCTTTGCCTTTCCAACCCTCACCGTAATTATCATATGTCTTTTCTCGGTTCAGTAACCACTTTAGTCCGCCGCTCCGCCCTTTTGACTTAAACGGACGAACAACTACCATTTTCCAAAGCACGCGAGGGTCCAAACTATTCCCATCAAGTATGACCAGGCGTCCACCAGGACGAAGCAATCTGAAACAATTCCGAAGGGCTTTAGTGCGGTCATGTATGTGCTCAAATGTCCACTTAGAAAAAACTCCATCCCACTGTTGATCTATACTCTCCATTTCACATATATCTTGAAGGCGAACTTCGCCATCGAGACCATAATGTAATCTGATAGTATTCCATAAATTCACATTTTCTTGGACAAGCTCAAGGCCCTGGTATTTGTATCCTCTTAGGTTGAGCTCTATAGCTATCATTCCCACTCCTGTGCCAATTTCAAAAACACTTCCGTTGTCTGGCAATGATAAACCTTGCATTATTAATGTTAGAGCCCTTCTGGCACGAAGAGAATCAATTTCCGAGAGATGTTTCAAAAACGCCTTGCCCTGTGCTAAATTAGAAACTAACGGGGGCGGGTCATTAAATTTAGATAGTGAAAAACTTTCCATAGACTCAAACAGGAAACGCTTTGGCCGTTTCATAATTTCTTCTTTAAAGCACTTGAAAAAAGCAACTCTAACAAAAGAAGCTGCCAACTGGCTGTCCTGGGTCCATCAAATCTTGTAAATCCTGTCTTACAAAGGACGACTATGACCCTATCATTTCAAGCTGTGTGCCTGTAAATCATGGGTCCTATTTTTTGCATTATAGGATCTGGCAGTGATCGCCAAATACCGGTTAGGATGCGATAGAGTAGACCACTTTCCTCTATTGAGCTTACGCCTTTGATCTGGGGGTAATAGTAGTAGGGCAGATCAACGGGCTTCGCATCCCACATCTCTTTGTATCTCATGAGCCCTACATTGTCCGGAGATGTGCGACCAAAATCAAAGAACCGATACCCTTCATGACAGGCCTGTTCAATTGCCTGCCAAGTTAGTAAGTGGTTAGGGGTTGTCTTAGACAAGTACTCAGGATCAGAGGCATTGTACTTATAATAAACGGTTTTTTTGAATCTGAAAAACAGGGAAGCAGCCACAGTCTTGGAATCATATATAGCCAAAAGAATGAAAGCGCGTCCCGATGAGACCATGTGGTCAAAGATCTTCTGAAATAACTTTTCGGGGGGGCAGGGAACACTATGTTTTTTTCTGGTTAGCATGTGCAGTCTGTAAAATTCTCCAATTCCGCGGAGCGTGTTTTCTTCTCTAATCTCAACTCCCGCTCTTCTTGCCTTCCTGATGGAGTATTGAATGGTTTTCTTGTTGAGTTTTTTGCTGACTTCAGAAGCATTTGAATCCAAATTCAGGATGTGGTGCTTATAATAATTGTGACAGATAAGGCCGGAATCATGTGCCACGGGGCTCCTTATCTCGATATATTTGACCTGGAGCCCATGTTTTTTGACGACCTCCGACAAGACTTCTTTTTCCTGACGTTTATCCTTAAAAAGTGGGCCGCAGTGGTCGGAAAAGGGGAGGGAAACAATCCGCGATCCCGTAACAAGACTCTTTATGAGAAAACAGGGAAAGACACCAGAGATATTACCACTGCCGTCCTTGTAAGCATACATGAGAGGTTTGAACGCATAGGTTTCCTGAATGATATGCATCCAGCAGGACAGGTGAAAAGGAGATGCATTCGGATGTAATTCGACAAACCTGTTCCACTCTCCCATTTCAGATTGGTTATCTATGGAAAGGCTTATTAACAAGATGACCCCCCCCTGTCCGTGATCCTTGGAACAAAGGTATAGTTGCGGCTGTTAAAGGACTGAGAATTTTCATCAAATATTT
>JAUWMM010000098.1 GCA_030613145.1 Desulfobacterales bacterium
ATTTCAATGGTAACCTGGTCGTGAGCCACATCCAATACAGGAACCTCACCTATGCCTACCAGGGCAGCAACGGATTGTGGAAGCCTTCTGTAGTTGATATCCGCTGTGATTGTCAGTCTTCCTTTGGCAACGTCATCAGGCACCTTCCACTCATAATTTTCTAAGCGGGCCTCAAGGGGACTCAGCCTGTTGTCAAATACATCCGTGTTGGCCGCGTTCCACTGGGCAATGGTCTCTTCACCCTGTGGGTTTAAAAAGATCTTTCTAAACAAACGGTCACCTTCAGGCAGAGCATCCCTGGGGATTCCCTTGAAATCCTTGATGTCCATCATATAGCCTAAGTCCTTATAGGCCAGCTTGTTGGTGGCTACGCTATAGCTTTTATCAGGTGTATCACCCGGCGCTAAAGGCGCCTTGATATGATAAATGTTTCCCTTGGCATCCTTGGCCTCCAAATGGAGCCATAGCTGCCTTTCCTCTGTAGAGCCGGTTGGTATCATGTGGCCCGCCCTCTGATTGACCGATACCACCTGTACCTTTAACGTCTCGCCGGGTCTTATCTTTGACTTCTTTGGATAAACGGCTACCACTACCGATCCATTCATCCAGGTCTGGGAGTAGGAACCCAAGAAGAGATGCTGCGCTACGTCATCTCGTTTTTTCCCCATAATAGCAGATTTGCCTCGGGATGGCGGTTCGTGGCAATCCATACAGCGTATGTTTGCCTCACCATAGGGGCCTTTCTTCCATTCTTGATAGGTTTCCTTTACCCAGGCGCCATATGGGCTTGTCTCATTGTGGCAGGTACCGCAAAGCTCCGCGCTCTTGTGAAATTCCGAGTACTCTGATTTATGGTAAGACGATTTGATATCCTTCCTCGGTCCATATTTGACCTTTCCCGGTTTAAGCACAAAGTTTCCATTAACCGGGACCTCCCCATCAAAGCCCACCATGGTGTGGCATACCTCGCAGGAAACACCGTCCGCCTTAGGATCAGCTTTGCCTGCGGGAGGTGGTGGAATATCCCCCGCCATAAAGGCCAATGGCGCATGACAGTTTATGCACCCCGCCTCAACCGGAGCTACTTTTGAATCTAAACGTGTGTGAGGGAGAGCCAATTTGAAGTATTCCGCCTGATCCCAGGGAAGTATCTGTGACTTTGCCATGGCAGAATTCTGATATTGGTTATATATTTCCTTATGGCAAGTTCTACATTTTTTGGATGAATCAAAACGTTCGTAGCCATAGCTACCTTGCTCTGCCCTTCCCCTGGTCTCCTGCGCGTTACTATACCCCTGGCACACAAGGCCAACGACAAAGGCTAAAAAGATAGTCACAGATGTCAAAAAGACCTTCTTCATTTGCTTGCCTCCTTCGCCTGCACATCCCCGAATTTTTACCCCAAAAACTAGAGACCTTTGTATCAAAGAACCGCCTTCTTGAATTTTTCGATACCGATGCGTTCTATGAAGCGAGCTGTCCTTTCCTTTTTCTTGCCGTTGGCAGCATAGTATTCAAAACATCTCTTGGCTAAGTCGACTACCTCTTCGCTGCTAAGGCCTTCGGCTATCACATCTCCAATACGGGGCTTTCGGCCTGCATTACCCCCGAAAACCACGGTCCATCCTGACTTTTTCCCAAAGGCGCCGAAGTCTCGCATGTAACTTTCGCCACAGTTCATCGAACAGCCCGATATGCCGATCTTGGCCTTTGCAGGCAGGTCCATGCCAACGAATAGGTTTTCCAGTTTGCCACCTAAGCCCAGAGAGTCCCGCAAACCCAGCTTACACAGAGTATTGCCGGGACAAGCCTGCACATAGTGAACGCACAACCCCACTGCCGGCCCCACATCCATGCCAAGGTCTTGCCAAACCTTGTCGACGACTTCCGGTTTCATTCCAACCAGCGCTATACGCTGAGCTGATGTAATTTTGATGACCGGGATCTCATATTTACGCGCCACGCCGGCTATGGTCTCCAACATATCCGGCGTCACCAAACCCAAAGGCGTTCTGGGTACAATAGCATACGTCTTCCTATCGCGCTGAATAATAGCTCCTTTTGGTTTATCAGACATAATCTTCCTCCTCCATCCAGAATAGTAGATTTTGTCCCAAGACAAGGCCGCACAAAGGTTTTTACCGGCGGCGTAGTCCCGCCTGGGCGGGACGGAGAACGCAGTATTGGGGCAAAAGATGCTATTTCTGGATGGACAATACTATTTTTGCCACAATCCATGAACATTACAGTATTCTCTGGCTGTGATCTGGTCTGCTTCGATGCAGAACGTAGCTTCGGGCGTGTCTCCCGGTTTCAGAAATTGGCGGTAGGCCTTTCCGTCAGCGATGATCTCAATCCATTCAATATAATGCTTCTCCTCCATAGGATGTGCAACGCTTCCGATTTTCACCTTGATTCCGTGATCAGCCTTTTCCACTACAGGGACATGTTTTTCCTTGGCTGCGTCAACCGTGTTCTCAACAAAGAGTTTCATGGGCTGGTCGCAACAAACGAGTTCACCCTGACCTTCATGAACCATCTCCACCATATTTCCGCATACTTCGCATTTGTAGATTTGCAACCTTTTCGTCATGTTCTCCTCCTTTGGCGCTTATATGGACACTTGATAAGACTCTCATTTATCATTGATCATTTCACATTTGTCATCTGCCATTTTTTTAATGATAAATGCCCAATGATAGATGATAAATGACAGATGATAAGACCAAGATAAGTTCATTTATACCGCTCAGTAATTTTCACCAAGGATCTCAAAATGCGCCTGTGGGTGAGCGCAGGCCGGACACTCTTCGGGCGCTTCGGTCCCTTCGTGAAGGTAGCCGCAGTTTCGGCAGCGCCAGACCACAGGCTTGTCTTTCTTGAACACGGTTCCCGCCTTGATATTGGCAAGGAGCGCGAGATAGCGTTTCTCGTGCTGCTTTTCAGCTATTGCGATCGATTCAAATATCTTTGCGATGTCGTCAAAGCTCTCCTCCCGCGCAACCTTGGCACACGACGGGTACATATCTTCCCACTCATAATGTTCTCCGCCTGCAGCCGCCGTGAGGTTTTCAGCGGTCGTCCCTATGACTCCTGCAGGAAATGCGGCCTGAATCTCGACTTCGCCCCCTTCAAGGAGTTTGAACAGCCGTTTGGCGTGCTCTTTTTCCTGGTTAGCCGTCTCTTCAAAAATTGAGGCTATCTGCACAAACCCTTCCTTTTTTGCCTTGCCGGCAAAATAAGTGTAGCGGTTGCGTGCCTGTGATTCTCCGGCAAAGGCGGTAAGAAGGTTTTTTTCTGTTTTTGTTCCCTTCAGCGTCATACTAATCTCCTCTCTGCATGGTTTCTTGAACCTCTTTACTCCGTTGTGGGGTGTTTAACATTCTGTTTGCCCTGTCAACAATTGGGAATTACTAATAATAAACCCTTAACTTTAAACAAAAACAGACAGCAAAAGTGCTTGGTTTTGCTCACTCAGGAACAGGGCGGTAATAATTTAGGATGTTTCAGCTGATACGAGACCTTTGCAAAACTGTCACGTTTTTCAAAGGTCTCACCTGAACAAGATCAAGCATTCCAATGCGCAGATACAACTGATTAATGATTGAGGTTTGGTGCTGAGGTTAGGATATAATTATTTATTATACAGGAGTTAATTCAAAAATAAAAGAAAAAAAGAGAGTTGTTTCAACTTAATAACCCGGATGCTTGTGACCGCTGTGACAAGTCGTACAAAGATTCTCCGGGATGCTCAACGTCCTCTGATGTTCAAGTTTAGTCGGAGCCTTGAGATGCAGACTGGCCGGGCCATGACAACTTTCGCATTGTTTATTGACCATCGTTGGAGTCTCCTCCACATTCTTAAATCCCCCCTCTTTACCGTAGCCTGTGACATGACAAGGGAGGCAGTTTGGGTCATGGTCTTTTTTCCTCATCTGTATGATTCGAAAATTTTTTGAGTACTTCCAGGAATAATAGCTCTCAACATGTTCTGAATGGCATTCTGTACACTTTTCCATTCCCACATAAGTCGCCTTTTCTTGTTCAGCCCACACATGTGTCGTTGGCAAGACAAAGCCATAAAAAGCAAAAAGACCTGTGACAATTGTGATAATAAATCTTCTCATTGTTACATCCTCCCTCTTTTAGCTGTCATTTTTTAAAATATAAATGGTTTCGTTTCTTAGTGCAAGGGGAAAAAGAGCTGCCTTGACAACTTCGACTATCCATAATACTTCTTACGAAGTCTTAGAGGTACTTTTTCATACATTTCTCGATAGGAGGAGTAGTCTTTTGATCAAGCACAATTTATCCAAGATTCGTAATGTCGGCTTTATATCAACCAGAATAGCAGGCACTGACGGCGTATCATTGGAGATCGAAAAGTGGGCAACGGTCTTGGAAAGGAATAACCACGAGTGTTTTTACTTCTCTGGCGAAAATGATCGCCGGCCCGAAAAGTGTATGCTTGTGGAAGAAGCCCATTTTAGGCATCCGGATATTAAGGAGATTAATGATAAATGTTTTGGCGAACGGAGACGGCCCAGAGAGGTCACCCGGAAGATTCATCAGATCCGAGAGCATCTCAAGACAAAGATCTATGAGTTTGTTAAGAAATTCGATATTGATATCATCATCCCGGAAAATGTGCTGGCCATCCCGTTGCACGTTCCACTCGGCCTGGCCATTACTGAATTCATCGCTGAAACCGGCTTTCCAACCCTGGCTCATCACCATGACTTTTCCTGGGAAAGATCGAGGTTCCTGGTCAATGCGTTTGAAGACTACCTGGGCTGGGCTTTTCCGCCTAATCTTCCCTCCATGCAGCACGCTGTCATTAATTCAGTGGCCGGCCATCAATTAAGCCATAGGAAAGGGATATCGAACGCTGTTGTGCCTAACGTGTATGACTTTGCTTCTCCACCTCCGCCCTTTGTTGATTGTTCGGCGGAACTGAGGCGCGAAGTCGGTTTGGCAAAGGAGGACCTTTTCATCTTACACCCTACCCGGGTAGTGCCTCGCAAATGGGTTGAGAGAAGCCTGGAAATCGTGAGTCTCATGAATCTGAAAAACCCGTCCATCATTATATCCCACTCCGCGGATGATGAGGGGAATATTTACAGCAGACGTATCCAGGAGTATGCCCGGAAGATTGGCGTCAAGTTGGTCTCTATAGAACATCTTGTAGGACAGAAAGGCGCCTTTGGCGAAAACAATCACAAAAAGTTTTCAATAGGCGACGTGTATCAATGTGCCGACCTGATTAGTTATCCATCCGGATATGAGGGCTTTGGAAATGCATTTTTGGAAACGATTTACTACCGCAAACCGATCATTGTAAATAGATATTCAATCTATATCGCTGATATCGAGCCCAAGGGGTTTGATGCCATAGCGATTGAAGGATTTGTTAGCGACAAGACAGTAACAGAGATTTTTGAAGTCCTTAATAATGACGAGCGGCGAGAGGAAATGATAGAAAGAAATTATCAGCTCGGCAACAAATACTTTTCCTATGAAGTTCTGGAGCGACACCTTCTTCACCTCATCAGTGTCCTCGAAGTTCAGTGTAAAGGGTGAGCAACAAGTGAAATATAATATCGCTTTACTCCATTATTCGTGTCCACCGGTGGTCGGAGGAGTTGAAGAGATCATCCGTCAGCAAGCGTCGCTTCTTAACAGTCACTATCACAACGTTAAGATTTTTGTCGGCGACGGCGGGATCTTTTCTGACAATTGTGAAGTTGAGATTAACCCCCTGCTTGGTTCACGAAGCAGACAGATACTGAACGCCCATCAGTTGAGCTATGAAGGGGAACACGAAAAACTGGAGGGCCTAAGCAGGAAAATTTACAAGTACCTGGTGAAGTCCTTGAAAGACTTTGACGTCCTCATTGCCCACAACGTGCTGACCATGCCGTTTAATTTGCCGTTTACCGCTGCCTTGCACCGGATGGGCCAGGAATGCCGGATGCCGATCATAAGCTGGAACCACGACTCCCCCTATTTTTATCCCGACTCTTCCGAACATCTAAACCTCTTTCCCTGGAACATTCTAAAGAGGACTTATGCAGGCATACATTATGTCGCTATATCGGAAAGTCGCAAAAAAATGTTTGCGCGTCTCTATGGAACCAGGAAGCATCTCCACGTCATTCCGAACGGCATCGATCCTATTCGCTTTTTTCGACTCAATCCCAATACGGTCCGGTTCATCCAGGAACAACGTATTTTTGAGAGCGAATTCCTCATGGTTCAACCTTCGCGCCTCCTCCCGCGAAAGAATATAGAATTGTCCATACGTGTAACCAGGGCCTTGCACGATTTGGGTGTTAAAGCCCGGTTTCTTATAACCGGAGCCTATGACCCCCACGCGCCAAAGAGTCTGGAATATTACCGCAAATTAAAGAACCTGAGCCGGGAACTTGGTGTGGAAAATGACGTTTTCATCATGGCTGAGTATGTGTTCGAGAGCGGAAAAAGTCTGTTAATGGACCGTAGTACCATTCGGGATCTGTACCTGATATCCGACATTCTGTTCATGCCCAGCTTGCAGGAAGGCTTCGGCATACCCCTTTTGGAAGCAGGCATGATCAAACTGCCGGTTGTCTGCTCCAACATCTCGCCTTTTATGGAAATCGGAGGCCGGGAAGTATGCACCTTTGATCTCAATGATCCGCCCGAAAAGATTGCCCGAAAAACCCTGGGCTTCGTTGGTAAGCTGAAACCTTCCCGGATGTTTCGTAACGTTATACGCAACTACGCTTGGGACAACATCTATCATGAGAAACTCATGCCTCTCCTCACCGAAGTAGTAGGCATACACCGGAATTTGGGTGACTGGGCATTTGCCCCGTAGAGGCTTACTTTAGAACTCTCTTGCTAATCGGCTTTGTCCTCCAACCCCTTTTCTATCTCTTCCACGCTCTTTTCCGCCGCCTCTTTCGGG
>JAUWMM010000008.1 GCA_030613145.1 Desulfobacterales bacterium
TACCCGTGGTCATAGAAATTATCAATTGTAAAATCGTAACACTAGATGGCCTCGTAAAAAGTCCCAACAACTTGTCATTTCGAGCGAAGCGAGAAATCTTTCTGAAGTAACACGTTGAAAACATAAGATTTCTTCCTGAGGTCGACCTGCCCGCCATTGCCAGAAATGCAGGCACATAAGCTGAATGTTGTCTCAGGCGTTGGCAGGCGGGAATGACACATTGACTGAATCAGACTTTTTAAGAGTTTGTCAATTAAGATGATTTCGTAAAAAGTCTCACTTCCCCTCCCCTGGAGGGAGGGGATTAAGGGGAGGGGGATATAAGTCACTGAAATCCCATATTTTCACCCTCACCCCAACCCTCTCCCATCAAGGGAGAGGGAGTCTTTTGACTTTTTACGAATGTATCAATTAAGAGGGTTGCAAAAAAGGGCCTTCCAAGAATGGAAAACCCTTTTTGCTCGACATCATGCTGTATCAGGTGTGGTACTATTTTGAGATGAAAGGCCGTTGTCCGAGTGGTGGGTCTCTGAAGTACGCAGCAGCAGCCACTGGAGCCGGTTGATGGCCTGGACATAAGCCTTAGCGCTGGCCTTGAGGATATCTGTGCTGGATCCCCGACCAAGAGCGCGAAAACCCTCGCGAGCCACCCGCACAGTAGCTATGCCCATGGCCTCCTTGGTCTCGGTCACAGCGTTGACCTGAAAGTCCTCAAGTTTATGGTAAGCGCCCACAATCTTGTCAACCGCCTTAAAAATTGCGTCGATAGGCCCGTCACCCTGAGCACTCGCCTCCAAAAGAACTCCCTCCCGTCGCAGTTTTACCCTTGCCTCAGGAACTTCTCCGTTGCCCGTAGTCATTTTGTATGATTCAAGGCTGTATAGTTTGCTGTCATCTAAATAGGCAAAAATCACGTCCTGGACTATGACAGCCACGTCATCATCGTAGACTTGCTTTTTCTTGTCCGCAACAGAGAGAAACTGATTGTAAACAGCTTCAAATTCTTGTTCCGGAAAATCATAGCCCATCTCTGAGATCTTCTGCCTGAGGGCGTGCCTGCCCGATCTTGCCGTCAGAACCATGGCATGTTCTGTGATACCCACATCTTCGGGGCGTATAGCTTCATACGTGGAACGATCTTTGAGGATGCCGTCTTGGTGAATACCGGATGAATGGGAAAAAGCATTGGCGCCAACAATGGCCTTATTGGCCTGAACCGGCATTCCCATCAACCGGCTGACCAATTTGCTGGTCCTCATAATCTCCGGGGTATTAACCGTAGTGAAGTATTTGAAATAGTCTTTCCGGGTCTTGATGGCCATGACGAGCTCCTCTAAGGAGGCATTCCCCGCCCTTTCCCCAAGGCCGTTCATCGTACACTCCACCTGTCTTGCTCCATTTTCTACGGCTGATAAGGTGTTGGCCGTAGCAAGACCCAGGTCGTTATGGCAATGCACACTGAGCACTATCTTGTCGATGTCTGACACCTTTTCCATAAGATAAGCGATGAGCCGGCCAAACTGCTGGGGAACCGCATAGCCAACCGTGTCCGGGATATTCACGACTGTAGCACCAGCAGCAATAACCTGTTCTACTACCTTAACCAGATATTCCGGATCAGTCCTGGAAGCGTCCTCAGGCGAGTACTCTATCTCAGGACACAGAGATTTGGCATATTTTAATGCCTCAAGTCCTCGCTCTAATTGCTTTGTTCGATCCGTACCAAATTTTTTCTGGATATGAATATCTGATGACGGTAAAAAGACGTGAATACGGGGTCTTGCAGCCTTTCTTATGGCCCCCCATGCCGCTTCAATGTCCTTTGGAACGGCACGCGCAAGTGCCACAATGGCAGGACCTTTAATCTTTTCGGCAATCGTCTTCACAGCCTCAAAATCACCCGGCGATGAGATAGGAAATCCGGCCTCAATGGCATCTACCTGTAAACGTTCAAGTTGTAAGGCGATTTCTAACTTTTCCCGTGGATTGAGGCATGCCCCTGGAATCTGTTCACCATCTCTCAACGTGGTGTCAAAAATGAAGATTTTTTCCATTGATTCCTCCCCCTGGATCTCTTTTCCCTCCAAATTTGGGTTATCTGTAAGCTTGCTAATGTCGCCCTCATCCTCATTGAAACCGAGTCCCATCTGCCTCACCTCCTTATCGTGTATGTCAAATCCCATGAGACTAACAATTCACTGATTTTGATAAAACCGTCCATGAAAAAAAGCCGCAGGTTTTGCTGCCTGCGGCCCATCATTATCTGAATTGTGTGTCGATTACCGCAGTCAGTCCACTCCTTGAACTAGCCCAAGAAGAAGCAAAAACTCTATTGGTAATAAACACATCACAGATCCTCTCATAAACAACCTTTATTGATAGCCAATCACAACATTTTCCGTATGTCAATACATTTGTTGCGAACTTCGGTGTACCGTCAAAGCCTATACTCGTAAAAGCAATTACACATTTCGCACTAGCACATAATCGGCCAACTGCTCTAGAAGCCCCCGCGGCTTTGAGGTACTAAATGTGTTAAGACATTTCTTTGCTAGTTCGATGTGCTTCTGGGCACGCTCTCTGGTGTATGCGATACCACCGTACTTCTTGATCAGCCCCAGCACGGTCTCGAAATCCGCGTCTTTAGCATCCACATCACGTAATAGTTGACCATTCGGGCTGAGGGGGACCTCTTCTCTTCGTCCTTCGGTGACTGCTACCATATCTTGAATGATGGTTTCCAGGCGCCTGCGGTCTTCCATGGTGGCGCGATCCAGCGCATAGATAACAGGCAAGGTCAGCTTCCCTTCCCTCAAATCCGCTCCTATGGTCTTTCCTATCACTCTGGTATCCGCAGTATAATCGAGAAGATCATCAGCCATCTGAAAGGCAATCCCCAAATGATGTCCATAGTCAGCCAGTGCCTGGACCTGTCCCCCTGGGGCTTCTGCAAGCAAAGCCCCTACTTGACATGCTGCTTGAATCAAATAGGCAGTCTTTCGCCTGATCACCTCCATGTAATCTGCTTCCTCCACAGCAAGATCACCGCGGTGTAACATTTGGTGTATCTCCCCCTCGGACATTTGGGCTGTTGTGTTGGCAAGGATGTCAATAATTGGAACAGAATGCGTTTGTGCCGCGATGGCGATGGAGCGGGCCAGCAGGAAGTCTCCAACCAAAACCGTAGCCGGGTTTCCCCAAATCGAATGGGCCACAGGGTTGCCGCGTCGGATGTCGGCCCCGTCAACTAGGTCATCATGAAGCAGGGTGGCAGCATGAAGGTACTCAAAGACAACCGACAGGGTCTTGTCATAGTTTCCCTTGTAGCCGCAAAGACGTGCTGAAAGCACCATCAGAAGCGGGCGTATCCTTTTGCCGCCGCTGAACATAATGTATTTGGCTACATGGGAAACCAATGGGAGATAAGGTTTGAGGTTGTCGGCAAGGGCACTCTCAATTTCAACCAGGTCTTGGCGGACCGACTCCAAAATCTGTTCCTTCAGACTCTTCATACGATGGCTTCCATAAAGTCATATTCGCAGGTCCCGGAGCCAAGGAAAACATCCGCCCCTGGAAGGACCTTGACCACATCCGTGAGCCATAGCAGCATACCACAACAAGCCTCCGCCCAACGCATTGCTGTTTTCACTTTCCCGTTTCCAGAAAGATCGCCACCCCGTAAACGGTTACAAAAAAACAAGGAGCAAGACAATGTTGCCGCCCAGCTCCTTATTACGACTGCTGACAGTCTAATTTCAGCCTACCTTTTTCAACTCGGCCATTATAGCTGGAATCGCCTTAAAGAGGTCTTCCACGATACCGTAATCTGCCTTTTTAAAGATGGGTGCCCCCGGATCCTTATTGATGGCTACAATATATTTAGAGGATCCCATGCCGGCCAGGTGCTGGATGGCCCCGGAGATGCCACAAGCAATGTAAAGGTTTGGGGATACGACCTTTCCGGTCTGGCCCACCTGATCAGAATGAGGGCGCCAACCTTCGTCTACCGCTGATCTTGATGCCCCTACCGTACCACCCAAAACCTCGGCCAGTTGCTCAATGGCGCCAAAGTCGGGGCCTCCCATACCGCGCCCACCTGACACGATAACATCCGCCTCGGTTAGGTCTATCTTGGAGGCAACCTCCAGCCTCTTTTCCACAACCCGTGTCTTGACGACATCTGTTTTTATTGCAACCTTTTCCAAATCCCCCGCCTTTGGTGATTGCACAATCTCCATTACATTAGGACGTATGGCTGACATTTGCGGTACCCCTTCAAGGGCTACCTCGGCAAGAACCTTGCCCCCGTACATAGGTCTTGTGGCAATGAGCTTTTCTCCGTCAAGCTTTAAGGCAATGCAATCCATGGCAAGGCCAACCCCCAAACGCGCTGCCAGCCGTGCAGACAGGTCTTTGCCCCTGCTTGAAGCCCCAAAAAGCAGAATCCTGGGATCGTTATCCTTGACGACTTCGAAAAGCATGTTCGTGTAAGCGTCTGTGGTGTAGTCAGCCAAGGCCGAATCATCCCCCACAAAAATTTTGTCTGCCCCGTATTGTGCCAGTTCTCCGGCAATTCCCTCTACGCCGGAGCCAAATACGACTGCGCTTACAGTATCGCCAAGGGTATCGGCCAGCCGTCTCCCTTCGCTCACAGCCTCATAGGCAATCTTACGAAAACTTCCATCAACTTGTTCTGCAAATACCAAAACACCCTGTGCCATATTGGCTCTCCTTTTTTCGTTTTTCGTTATTTGGATACGAAGTGGAGCTTGCGCAACATCTTATGCGAAAACGGAATGATGGAGTGTTGGAGTACTGGAGTATTGCGTATTAAAAGCGGATGATTTTTTCCTCTAGACCCATCACTCCATTACTCCATCACTCCAATTTAAACGCCCCCCGGGTTCAAATAACCTTCGCCTCGTCCCTTAGTAACCTTACCAGCTCAGCTGCCTTGGCCTCTACTGTTTCTCCATCAATGATCCTCCCAGGTGACCTTTCTGGTGGAAAGGACAAACTCTTAACTCGACATTTTGCCTGGGCCTCCCCCACTTCACTCGGATCTACCTTAAGATCGGCCAAAGTTTTTTTGATTAAGGGCTTCTTCTTCGCCTTCATGATGCCCGGAAGCGAGGCATATCGGGGTTCATTGATGCCTCTTTGGGTAGTAAAAAGGGCGGGCAGGTCAGTCTCGAGTACCATAATCCCGCCCTCAATTGTGCACTCACACCTAATCTTGCCGTCAGTTATTTCTTCCTTAACAACCATAGAAACCTGAGCAATACCAAGCAGTTCCGCAACAGCAGCCGGAACCTGATAGCCATCATCATCAACAGCCCGCTGACCTGCTATGACGAGATCGTAGCCAGTATCTTTTAAAGCAGCAGCCAGCACCTTGGCAGTGCCCAGTGCGTCACTCCCCTGGGTAGCCGGATCGTCTATCAACACCCCTTCGTCCGCACCCATGGCCAACGCAGTGCGGATGGACTCAACAGCTCGCTCAGCTCCCATGGTAAGAATTGTCACTTTTCCGGCATGCTTCTCTTTGATTCGGAGCGCTTCTTCAACAGCAAACTCGTCGTATGGGTTGATGACCCATTTGACATCTTCTGTTCTGATAGAGGCTTTGTCGCCGGCAATTTGGATCAAAGTCTCTGTATCAGGCACCTGCTTAAGCAAGACAACAATATCCACCTTACTACTCCTTTCTCATGCATCGAAATTGGTTATTGGTTATTTGTTGTTTGTTGTTTGTTGTTTTACGACTTGCACGTAGCACAAAAAATATGGAAACGTCAAGGTATTCGCTCGCCTATGTCTGTGAAGCGTCATTTGTCATTCGATTGATGATTGATGCACTCGTAAAAAGTCGTCACCCCGGCGAAAGCCGGGGTCCGGTCAGTCATAAGTTTCTGAAAACACTGGATTCCGGCTTTCGCCGGAATGACAAAAAATGATGTTTTTTGACTTTTTACGAAGCCGTCATGATTGATGATTGACGATTTGGGATTTGGGATTTGGGATTTTCAATCGACAATCCTTTTGACGGTTCACGATTCTGGACGACAATGCATGACATCCCCTGCAACGACTCTGTGCAGGAAACCCTTTTTGTCGCGAACCAAAAGTGTGCCGTCCGGCTCCAACGCTTCGGCTACACCGACAAGCCTCTTTTCCGTAAGGAACACCTCAACCACTCTTCCCAGGGTGTTATCAAATTTACACCACGCATCTACAACGGTCTCATATGCCCCTGTGCAGAAAAAACCGTACCATTGCTCGAGACGGTGCAGTAGGGTTTGAAGAAAATCGATACGCGAGACCGGTTTACCAAGGCCAAGTCGAAGAGAGGTGGCCAGGCTTCTGCAAGAAATCGGAAACTCGTCCGGTTCCGTATTCACATTTATACCGATACCAACAATAGCAAAACCTATACGTCTATTGTCGAAGACAGCCTCCGTTAAAATACCCGCAACCTTCAGATCGGCAATCAGAATATCGTTTGGCCATTTGAGCTGAGGTCTCAGCCCGATGTCCTGAATTGCAGAAGCCACGGCTACGCCAGCGGTTAACGTGAGTCTTGGAAACCAGTCAGGGGGGCAACTAGGTCTCAAGATGATGGAAAGATATAGCCCGCTTTCCGGAGGGGAGACCCAGGAGCGCCCCTGGCGGCCCCGGCCCTTGGTTTGCGTGTTAGCCACTATCAACGTCCCCTCCGGGGCACCCTCTCGAGCCATGCGATTCGCCTCTGAATTCGTCGATTCGACTACATCAAGACAATAAACCGTCTGTTGGCCGAGCCATTGAGTTCTTAGGTGTTCCTTGATTGCATGCGGGGAAAGTCTGTTTGGGGTTCTTTGGTTTAGACCTAGACTCATGATTTTTCAACCCATTGTGTGGCCTGTTATTTCCTTGACATTGTAAGGAATTCAGTTATATTTACCCAACATATATCACGATTTAATATCTCATTCTATGCTTCTCCAAAAAAGGACCATTAATGTCTGAAGCCGATTACTATAAGACCCTGAACATTAACAAAAACGCTAGCGAGAGCGAAATAAAGAAGGCTTATCGCAAACTCGCCATGAAATATCATCCCGATCGTAACAAGGGGGATAAGTCTGCCGAAGAAATGTTCAAAAAAATCAGCGAGGCCTATGCTGTTTTGAGTGACAAGGAAAAACGGGAGCAGTACGATACCTTTGGTGCCTCTGGTTTCAGCCAGCGTTACTCACAGGAAGACATATTCAAGGGCTTCAATTTCGGCGACATCTTCAAGGAGTTTGGCTTCAACGACAGCGGTTTCGCAAATATCTTTATGGGTGGTGGTGGCGGCCATGGCCGAAGATGCGGATTTAGTTTTGGGGGGGATCCTTTCAGTGCCTATACAACAGGCCCAAGGGCTCAAGTCAAAGGATCGGACCTGGTATATGAGCTACCTCTTACCCTCCAGGATGTGCTCCGCGGTACAACCAAGACCATAGCCCTGGAGCAAGGTGGAAAACAGAAAAGGATAGATGTCAAGATTCCCAAGGGAATGGCGACCGGCAAAAAACTCCGATTAGCCGGAAAGGGGCAGCCAGGGGCCTTTGGTGGACCACCTGGAGACCTGTATATTCAGGCCAAGGTACTTGATGATCCTGTCTTTAGCCTGGTTGGCCATGACGTTTATGTAGACCGAGAAATCAAGTTAACTGAGGCCATCTTGGGAACGCAGATACAGATTCCAACTGTGGACGGAAAAAACTTGAACCTGAAAATACCCCCCGGGACACAGCATCAAACCAAGATGCGCATGAAGGGATACGGCCTTCCAGAAATGAGAACGAATCGAAGGGGAAACCTATACGCACGCATTCTCGTCAAGCCCCCTAAACGCCTGAACAAGAAACAGAAGGCCCTGATTCAGGAACTGTCAGAGACTGGGCTCTAAGGTGGACTATGCCGGAAGAAATGATCCCCGTATTGTCCAGGGCTGAAATCTCGCAAAAGGTCCAAGGCCTGGCACAACGCATTTCAGAAGATTATACGGGAAAGGAACTTGTTGTCCTTGGTGTCCTAAAAGGTTGCTTTATTTTCCTGGCCGACCTTATCCGCGAGATTACCATTCCCGTCCAGGTTGATTTTGTTCGCCTAGCAAGTTACGGTTCCAACACAACATCCTCCGGGACCATCCGGATCACCAAAGAAGCTGAGCTTGACATAAGGGATCGGGATGTTCTGATTGTTGAGGATATTATCGACTCTGGCGTAACAATTGCATTTCTTTTGGACCACCTCAAATCATTTTCTCCAAAATCGGTTAAAGTATGTACTTTTATCGATAAGTCAGAACGACGTGAGGTCCAAGTTCCAATCGATTATGCAGGTATTATGGTTGAGCAAGGATTTCTGGTGGGATACGGGCTCGATTTTGATGAAAAATATCGTGCCTTACCCGCTATTTACCGCATAGGATCCTAGTTGAAAGGAGTCCACGATGATCGTAACCTGTGAAAACTGCAGCACAAAGTTCAATCTTGACGAAGGCCTGATTAAGGAATCAGGTTCCAAGGTCAGATGTTCTAAGTGCCAACACATATTTACTGTCTATAAACTCGCGCACGATGAAGAACCTGAATCTGCAGTCGAACTCGAACAAGATCTTGCTGATCTCCAGGACTCGGCAGAAACGCCTCAGCCTTCCATAGAAGCCGAGGAAGCCCCTGAAACGGGGCTCGATTTCGGCCTGCCAGGACTTGAAGAAGAACCTGCTGAAGAAGTTGCGCTCGAAGCCTTTGGGCTTGAGGAAGAGCCTGCCTTAGAAGAACTCCCTCAGGTAAAAGAAGAGCCTGCTGTCGAAGAAACACCTGATGCCGAGGAAGCACTTGAAGAGGAATTCGATTTTGACCTGTCAGATCTTGATGAGGAACCGGCTGGAGAAGAACCTGCTGAAGAAGTTGCGCTTGAAGCCTTTGGCCTTGAGGAAGAGCCTGCTGTCAAAGAACTCCCTCAGGTAGAAGAAGAGCCCGCTGTCGAAGAAACACCTGATGCTGAAGAAGCCCCTGAAAAGGAATTCGATTTTGACCTGTCAGATCTTGAAGGAGAACCGCCTGGAGAAGAAACTGCTCAAGAAGAAATTGCGCTCGATGCACTTGATTTTGATGAAGAGCCTGCTGCTGAAGGGCTCGCTGACGAGGAGACACCTGATGCTGAGGAAGCCCCTGAAGAGGAACTCGATTTTGACCTGTCAGGGATAGAAGAGGTACCTCTTGAGGAGACATTTGAAGTCGATGGAGCGGAACTCATAATGGAGGAAACCGAGGCAACGGAAGGGCCCAAAGAGGAAATGCCGGATGCCGTTTCTGCGGAACCCCTTGAAGGAGCTGACGAAGAGGAGGTGGAACAAGTTGAGGAAGAACTGATGCCCCCTCCGCAGGCCGAGAAAGAACTAAAAGCAAGGAAGCGCATTAGTACGCCGCTCATGATTGTGTTGATATTGGTCCTCTTGGCAGGAGGAGTTATTGCCGGCTACACTATTTTGCAAAGCCTTGATATCAAAATACCGTTTGTCGAATCCCTCATAGGTGGCCCAGAGTCTGAGACCACTGATCCCGGAAACCTCCACATAACCACTCTTGATCAACTGATAAAGACAGAGTTTGTTGAAAACAAGACGGCTGGGCGGCTGTTTGTCATTAGAGGAAAAGTCAGAAATGATTATCCTGAAGCACGGAACTTCATCATGGTAAAAGGTGTTGTCTATTCAAGGGACGGGAAAGTCGTTCAAGAGAAGGCCATATACTGCGGCAATACCTTGTCGGATACTGCCTTGCAAGCCATGGATAAGGCAACCATAGATACGAGACTGCGCAACAAATTCGGCGATGGAAGATCTAATTTCATGGTTACATCCGGCAAGGTGATTCCCTTTGTGGTTGTATTTCCCGATCTGCCTCAGGATTTGGGAGAGTTCAGCGTCGAAGTGGTGAGTTCGGATCCGGCAGATTAGAAAGGCTCCAGACCAGACCAAGTAGGGCGAAATCCATAACAAGGACGCTGTTTCTATCCTTCCCTATAGCCCTCTCGTAATAGGCCGGGACGCTGAAACCGGCCATCAAAGACCCCGACCACGAGGTACATTTTGGACCGAACCACCTATCTTGTCATAGGCATTATAGTCTTTGTTTTTATAGTCATTGGCGGCACTACCGGATACATGGTCATCGAGGGTTGGTCATTCGCAGAAGCCATGTACATGACCATCATCACCTTGAGTACCGTAGGGTACGGTGAGGTTCAAAAACTTTCACCGATTGGACGGATCTTTACTATTGTCGTCATTGTCCTGGGGGTAGGTTTTGTCTTTTATTTTGCAGGGAGCGTCATCCAGTTCATGGTGGAAGGTCGCATCAGGGAAATCCTGGGGAGGCATAAATTGGAGAAAAAAATTCGTACCCAAAAAGGTCATTACATTATTTGTGGATATGGGCGCGTTGGAAGCAATATCCTTGAGTCCCTTCGCTCAAAACCCATCGGTATCGTGGTTATTGAGCGAGACCCGGCCACCATCGCCAAGTTGGATGAACGAAAGATTCTCCACGTTGCAGGGGAAGCTACGGATGAGGAGAATCTGATCAAAGCCAATATTCAGCACGCACGAGGTTTGATAGCAGCATTGAAAACCGACAGCGACAACGTATATGTCACATTGAGCGCCCGGCAGCTCAATCCAGACCTGTTTATCATGGCCCGGGCAGGAGAAGAACGTTCAGAAAAGAAACTCATTGCAGCAGGCGCCGACAAGGTGGTTTGCCCATATCGCATGGGGGCTCACCGAATGGCCCAAACCATACTCCGCCCCACGGTCACCGATTTTTTTGAGCTGACCTTGACGGAGACCACCCGCGATATCCAAATGGAAGAAATGCCGGTACATCCTTCATCAAAATTGATCAATGTGGCCTTACAGGACTCAGGGATCCGCAAAGACCTCGACCTGATCATCGTGGCAGTGAAGAAAGCTCCGGGAGATATGCTCTTCAACCCTTCTTCGCAAGCAAGGCTCGAGGCAGGCGATACAGTCATAGCCATCGGGGAAAAGCAGAACCTAGAACGGCTCGAAACACTCCTGAATCCAACACGTCGTAACACTTTACGTGTCTGAAAAAGGGCCATTTTGCGAACGACATTGAGCAAAACCTGTCCCCTTTTCAAAAAGCTAAACTCTTACAACACGTCAAATTTTATAGATGATGCGCTTTTCAGTGATGATGATGTCGGTGTAACGGTCGTGAGGCTCCATGGGAATTTGGGGCACTATCTGGCACTCAAAGGCAAGGGCTACTTTTCTTGTTGTGATATCGAGCTTTGGAATGAATCGGTCATATACGCCCATGCCATGTCCTATACGTCCTCCACGTTCGTCAAAGGCTACGCCTGGGATGATTGCCAGATTAAGATATTGCACCGGGACCTGCTTACACCGCTCCGGGATTGGCTCGCGGATTTCCCGATAGCCTGGACGTATATCGCTATCAAGGTTATCAATCTTGAAAGGAACGATTTCCCTTTGTTTAGCGTCAACCAGAGGCAAGGCAACAATCTTCTCAAGCTCCAAGGCCTTCCGGACCATGGGCTCGGTATCCACTTCGCTACCGTAGCTCATGTAAAACAGGACAATCCTGGCTTCCAGAAAATTAGCGAAGTCAAATAACCGCTCCATAATAGCCGTACTCTTTTTAGAGCGTTCATCTTTGGATAGGGCATCACGCCGGACAAAGGCGCTTCGTCTAATTTGAGATTTTCTTGCTTTTACGTCTTCCATCATACATCTCGCTCCTGCAAATACACTCATTTTCTTCATAGCAAAAATTCCGAATAAAGTCAAGTAATAATAATCATTGACTAAATAGTTGGCTCCATGGTAGGCTCGGATTGTCATAAATTATTAATTTCGCGTAAACTTGGAAGCTGTTTGTCGGTTTCTTCCAAGTGCTGAGCCGGAGGAAACTTATTGTTCCATCGGTGCCAATCGGAGTCCCGTGATAGAAATCAAATCCATCAGACAGAATGTGGAACTAGTGCAGGAATCGCTCCGCAAGCGGGGACAAGAGTATGACCTCCGCCCGTTTCTGGACAGCGATTCAAGACGCAGGGCCATCTTGCTCGAGGTTGAAGAGCTTAAGCACAAACGCAACACAGTCTCTGGGCGGATCGCCCAGATGAACAAGGAACAAGAAGACCCCTCGAAACTTATAGCCCAGATGCGGGCTGTCTCTCAGAAGATAAAGGCCCTGGACGAAGAGCTCTCGAAGCACGAACAGACTTTACGCTCAATCCTACTAGAGATTCCCAACATCCCCGATTCCTCGGTTCCCGTCGGCAAAGACGAGGAAGACAACGTGGTTGTCGAGAAGGTAGGCGAGCCCCGTTCTTTTGACTTTGAGCCCCTTCCCCACTGGGAGACTGGAGAAAAACTAGGGATTCTTGATTTTGAGCGTGCCGCCAAGATCGCTGGGGCGCGCTTTGTCCTTTATATGGGACTGGGGGCAAGGCTTGAGCGAGCCCTGATCAACTTTATGCTGGATATACAGACCAAGGAACACGGCTACCTGGAAGTCCTTCCGCCGTTCATGACAAATCGTGCCAGCATGACTGCAACAGGCCAGTTGCCCAAGTTTGAGGAAGATCTGTTCAAATTGGAGGGGGGGGACTATTACCTAGTACCCACCGCCGAGGTGCCGCTCACCAACATTCACCAGGGTGAAATCCTGGATGAGCAGGACCTTCCCAAGCTTTACACGGCCTACACGCCTTGCTTCCGGTCCGAGGCAGGTTCTTACGGCAAGGACACCAGGGGATTGATCAGACAGCATCAATTTAACAAGGTGGAACTTGTCAAGTTTACCACCCCTGAAAGATCTTATAAAGAACTCGAAAAACTGTTGAAGGATGCTGAAGAGATTCTTAAACGCCTTGAGCTGCCATATCAAGTCGTGGAGCTGTGTACTGGAGATTTGGGTTTTTCCGCTGCCAAGACCTATGACATCGAGGTCTGGATGCCCGGACAGCAAAAATACCGGGAGATCTCCTCATGCAGCAACTTTGAGGATTTTCAGGCCAGACGGGCCGGCATTCGCTTTAAAAGAAAAGGAAAAAAGGGGACCGAGCTGGTTCATACCCTAAACGGTTCAGGGCTGGCCATCGGTCGCACAGTCGTTGCGATTTTGGAAAATTTTCAACAACAAGACGGCTCCGTCATCATTCCGGAGGCCCTGAGGCCATATATGGATGGAGTGGAAAGAATAGAACAAATCGTCAGTGGTCATTAGTCAATGGTCAGTGGTTATTACCGTTCACGGGTTCAGAGGTTCAGAGGTTGTAACCCTGAAACGGTGACCTCTGAACCTGTGAACGCCTACGATATTTGATATTTAAATGATAAATGACCGATGATAAATGTTCTGTACGGATCACTATTATGAAAATCAACGACTTTCCTGAACATATCCAGCCCTATCTCATCCCAAAACCAGCTGGCAAAGTTATCTACCGGTGCATCGGCTGTGAGGCAGAACACGACATCAGTCGCCTCCTCTATACGTGTCCTGCGTGCCACAGCGTGCTCCTTCTGACAGACCTTGCCTTTGACCGCCTGAAGAAGACCCCGGGAGATACCTGGCGCCAGATCTTTGATTATCGAAAGATGCTAAATATCCCGGCGCTCCAGGGGGTTTATCGCTACCACGAGTTTGTCGGGCCGATGATGCCACTTGATGCGGTCATCTACCTTGGTGAAGGACACACCCCAATGGTGGAAGCCAACCAACACCTGCAACAGCTCGTAGGTGCCCGATTCTATATCAAGAACGAAGGCCAGAACCCGAGCGCCTCTTTTAAGGATCGGGGCATGGCAAGCGCTCTAAGCTATATTAACTTTCTGGTCAACTCGGGGGAGCTCTCCGATGTGCTGGCCGTGTGTGCCTCGACAGGCGACACCTCTGCCTCTGCCGCCCTCTATGCAGCCTATCTTCAGCCCGCCGTAAAATCTGCCGTCCTCCTTCCCCACAAAAAGGTTACACCCCAGCAACTAGCCCAACCCCTTGGAAGCGGCGCAGTGGTCTTTGAGATCCCGGGCGTCTTTGACGACTGCATGAAGGTGGTAGAAGCCCTCTCTGAACAATATAACGTAGCGCTTTTAAACTCCAAGAACGCCTGGCGCATATGGGGCCAGGAATCGTATTCTTATGAAATTGCCCAGGATTTTGACTACGATATGGACCACAAGGTGATCGTAATTCCGATTGGAAACGCCGGAAATATCACGGCGATCATCAGCGGCTTCATGAAATTTTTTGAGGCCGGAATCATAGACCGGCTTCCAAAGATCATCGGCGTGCAATCAACCCATGCAAATCCCGTATACAGGTATTATTTGGAACCCAAGCCTGGAAAAAGAATGTTTATACCTGTAAAAGTTCGTCCCAGCGTGGCCCAGGCCGCCATGATCGGAAATCCGGTCTCCGTGCCCCGCGTGATTTACCTGGTGGAAGCCTATAATGAGATGGCAGGGAACCAGGCAGTATTCTTTACAGAAGTTGAGGAACAAGCGATCATGGACTGGCAGCTTACGGCCAACCGCAATGGCCACATTGCCTGTACCCAGGGCGGGGAGACCTTAGCCGGGCTGGTGGAGGCAAAAAAACGGGGCATTGTGAGCGAAGATGATGTGGTTGTGCTCGATGCCACGGCTCACGCCCTGAAATTTGCCGATTTTCAGGCCATGTATTTTGAAAACCGCTTCCCCCCGGAATTCGAGATTACCCCCAAGAAGTCCCTCCAAAACGTCCCCCGGCTGGTACGCCCTAAAGACCTGGATGTGGTCCCTACTGCCGAAAAGCCCATTGAAGGGAAGGACTTTGAGCGTTTTGTCCAACGGACCGCAGAGGCGATAGCAGAAAAGTTAGGATTGCCGCCCAGCCATAGGTGATGTTGATGGTTTTGTAACGGAAATAGGCTGAGGTGACTTCACTCACCTTCGCCAGAATGCCCCGTGCAGAAGCGTGAGGATGCATGGCGTGGTGACCCGCCATAGTCTCGGTGAAGGCGGGTTATTGCTTCGGCGAGTTCCGCCGTCCTGATACTCAGTCAGGATGCCCTGTGCGGGATCATGG
>JAUWMM010000290.1 GCA_030613145.1 Desulfobacterales bacterium
AAGGGATCATTGTTCCAGGGGAGCATATCACCCCCATTGATGACTACATCTGCCCGAAATCCCCTTGCCACTTTTAAGAGCCGCTCGTATTTCCACTTGCTTCCATGCAGGTCCGTTACAAACAACAGCCTCATATGGCCAAATCCTCCAAGGATATATCACACAACCCTGGCAGCAGCGTGAAAGCCAAGGTCAGAAGTCTCCACCTTCTTCTCCACAAGAAAATTTATTTACCATATTCTTCTTTTGACTCTTTTTCAATTTCCAATATGATTCAAGGGAAGACTTTTGCCACCATCTTTTTCAGTTGGCTTTGGCACGAATTCTGACAAGTTATCAGTATACAAGAACTTTGCATGAAAAATGGAGAAAAGTCATGTATGAAAGAAATTTATATCTCACGAAAATAATGGCTTTTCTTGATAAATCTGGGAAAGGGTGTCACAATTTGATTAGTGCATTAATCCGATCAAACTCACCCTTGACACAGAAATTCATTTCTGCTTATGCTACCCTGCCAAAAAGGGGGTCTTATGGCTTCACTTTGTTTCGGATCTCTTGCGAAAGCTGTCGGGGTGGATGACACGATCTTTTTATTCGAAGACCTTGAATTACCACCGAAGCTGCATAGCAAGGCTTGGACCACCAAAAAGGATGTTGATTTCAAATTTTATGGTAGAGGACTTCAATGGATAGGGGTATTTCAATTATCATATCAGCGTCTTTTTCTCTCGTAATGTATCTGGGTTTTGTGGTCGCCTTAAGAAGCGAGAGAGTTAGAGGTTATATTGGCAGACATTGGTATTACCACCCAAATGCAATCTGTGTCTGGAGAGTATTCATCGGTCTGTCAGGCATATTGCTATATTTTGTAGCCGGACAGTACGCCTGGGGCATCCTATTGTTTACCGTTTCAGCGGTCTTAGACGGTGTTGACGGACTAATAGCCAGGAGATGCGACCTTATAACCCCTCTTGGCGAGGAACTCGATCCCCTATGTGATAAACTAACCTATTTACCCCCCATGTTCTTTTTCGCTTATATGGGCCTGATAGATGTGAGGGCAGTATGGGCACTGCTGATCATAGAGGCCTGCGGGCAGTTCTTGATCAGATATATTCTTAAGCGTTTTACAAAATTCTCTGTGGCTGCGAATAATTTTGGAAAGATTAAAGCGGTGTTGTGCTTTGCCTTGATCATTTACTGCGCGCTTCTGGATGATGCCTTGCAAATCCCGGATTTTTCAGCGCAAATGCTTTATTTATGCATCATTTTGTCAATTTCATCGAGTGTTTTCAAAACCATACCGAACCGTTTCTATGCAGACATTTTGTCAATTTTGAATTTATTATGCGGCATAACCGGGATATTCTTGGTCTTTCAAGGTCGATATGTATATACGGCTATTGCTATCTTGGCTGGACAGATCTTCGACCTGTTTGATGGCAGGATGGCTGAAAAGCATGGAGGAACAAAGTTTGGGCCGTGGCTTGACGATATAGCGGATCTGGTCAGCTTTGGCGTGTGCCCGGGCTTATTGATCCTCTTGAAGGGTAATTTGGAGCTGCCCTCTTTTATTTTCGGGATTCTCTACTTCCTTGCCATAGGGTTTCGTTTATGGCGATATCTGGCCCATGACAAGGATGACAAGACGCTGCCCCCTGGCGTCTTTAATGGATTGCCCAGCCCTGCTGGGGCTATGGTTGCTTTGGGTGCTTGTTTATTCTGGGAAAATTTGTGGATGATATGGACCGTTATCCTCTTAGTCTCTTATCTGCTTGTGAGCCATATTAGGTTCGTTCATTTTGGAAGGGTGATATTACGCCGTGTTCCACGCTCCTTTGTTGTTATATTCGGCTTTATTATCGTATTCATCATTGCCTATCTTATAAAAGCAAGGGATCCTGAAATGCTGGGGGCTTTACTCCTCATGTCTTTTTTGATTTATCTAATAACAAGTAGCAAAATGATTATCAGGAAAGGCACTTAGCGGGACTTTTGTTTTCCTGTTTGTAAGCACGGCCAGCGCAGACGAGCTGATTAGGAAAACGGCGATTATCAACAATAGCGAGCGCTTTAGCGGGTAAAAAATTGACAAATAGGCCGATGGGTGTCAGCCTGATCCCATGCCGTGAGAAAGCCTTTCGATATCCTCCTGGTCAAAAGTCGGTGACACCTCCCTGCAACAGTTTCCACAGGCCGTGCAATCGATTTCCATAGATACCAGATCAAGGAATCTGTGAATAATTTCTTAATATTCTCCTTTGTAGGCATTGCATCCAATCTTGCCGAAGGACTTCGTAATATTCGCGGCACTATTATTTTGGCAGGGTGACTATGACATGGGTGCCTTCTTCATCGGATGTGGTGCAACTGACATCGCCGCCGTGTGCCCTGGCAATGAGCTTCGCACTGTAAGTGCCAAGGCCGGTTCCCCCTCTTTTGCCGCTTGAAGCGAAGCGATCGAAGAATCTGGGACGGATCTCTTTGGGTATAACGCCCTGGTTATGGATATCAATGACGTGAGCAGCCTCGGAACTTACGCCCACCTTTACCCTACCGTTTTCCGGCGTGGCTTCGATGGCGTTCTTAATGAGATTCACGAACAGGTTTTCCAAAAGAGATGGAACCCCCAATATATAATACGTCTGGCCTTCAGTTGCATGCACTCCTTCGACGATAAAGATGATCCGAATCGAGCGGTCCCGGCACAAGGCTCCTAACTGCTTTTCCACTAAAGCGAGCAGTTGAAGAAGATCTACCTTGGTTGGCTCGTGAACGTAGGAGCCCGCCTCAATCTTATAGAGGGTGAGGGAATTCTCGACCATGTTCAGCATTCTCTCACCGCTCTTCTCAATGTACGTTACGATTTCCCGCTGCTCTTCGGTCAGATTGTCATCATACAGCAATGTAGCGGATAAACCAGCAATATCGATCAGAGGGGTCTTCAAGTCATGCCTGGCGATTCTCTCCAGGTCTTCTCTCATCCGTTCTAAGCGTTTGAGTTCGGTGACATCTACGCCGACCTTCCAGCTCTTCCAGCCTGGAAAGGGAAAATATCTTGAGATATCCGACCATGCGATAACCTTTTCGGAGCCGTCCTTGACACGAAAACTCCATTCCCTTCCAGATTCACCTGCAGGCCGAACGCCGCTTTCTTCATCAGGAAAAAACAAGTCCAGAACTTCGGGATGGCCCCGGATATCTTCAGGTGCATAGCCGCTCATTCGCTCGAATTCCCGGCTGTAAAAGAGAATGCCGCCGTCCTCGTCG
>JAUWMM010000159.1 GCA_030613145.1 Desulfobacterales bacterium
GGGCTCTTCAAACGATCAAGGGCCTCAACCACCGCGCAGTTTACGGTATGGGCCCCTTGGCTGCCACCCAGTACCAGGACCGTAAATTGCCCGGTTGTCTTCCCGTCTAATTTGCGTGCAAGGAGTTCACGGCGTACAGGATTTCCTGTATTCACAGTCTTTGACGGTTTGAATATGCCAAGGTTATCCGGGAAGGAGATGAATATCCGGTCGGCAAAACGCCCGAGTATCCGGTTAGTCAAACCCGGCAGGATGTTTTGTTCATGAATGACTATTTTTTTCCCCATGAGCCTTGCCGCCAAGGCAACAGGTCCCGAGGCATATGCTCCAAGGCCAATTATGATGTCGGGATCAAACCGCCAGATAATTCGCAAGGCCTGCCATACCCCAAAGGGAATCTTTAGCAACGATCGAATCTGTCTCCAGAGCCCTCGTCCCTTAAAGCCTTCCGCTACAATTTCCATGTGATCAAATCCCCTCTTTGAAAGAGTAGATACCTCCAAGGGATTGCCGGTCCCAACAAAAAGAATTTCAGACCCGGGCTCCTTAACCCTGAATGCCTCAGCAATCGCGATACCGGGAAAGAGATGCCCTCCAGTGCCGCCCCCTGCTATAAGGACCCTCATGATGATTACGTCCGTCGGGCCGAAATATTCATTAATATCCCAATGGCAGCGGCATTCATCAAAAGGGATGTGCCTCCATAACTAACAAGGGGCAGGGTCAGTCCCTTTGTGGGCAATAACCCCATGGCAACACCCATGTTGATGCACACCTGCAGACCAATGGCGGAAGTCAATCCTACAGCCAAATATATTGCAAACAGATCCCTTGCCTTCATCGCCACAACGATCCCCCGCCAGAGGATCATTATATAAAGGCCCATCACAAGGCACACCCCTACAAGACCTAATTCCTCTCCAAGCACTGAAAAGACAAAGTCAGTATGGGGCTCCGGCAGATAGAAAAGCTTCTGGTAACTCTTTCCAACGCCTGCACCCGTAACCCCCCCTGATCCAACCGCCATCAGTGAATGAACGATCTGATATCCTGCATCGCTTTCGTATCGCCAGGGCTCGAGAAAGCTTGTTAGTCGCCTTAGACGGTATCCCACATGAATCAGCAGGTAGTAAGCAACGGGCAGTATTGCCGCCAGTGATGTGACAAGGTAGGACAGACGCACCCCCCCGATAAAGAGCATCGTCCATGCAATCAAGGCAAACATTACTGCCATCCCAAAGTCGGGCTGCATAACGATCAGGGCGCCAAAACTTACAAATACAATGGCATGTGGAAGAAATCCGATCGCAAACACCTTGATCTTCTCCTGTTTTTTGCTCATGGAGTAGGCCAAATAGATGATTAGGGCCAGCCTCGCAATTTCCGATGGCTGAATGGAAAGCCCAAAAACTCTCAACCACCGTCTGGCGCCGCCAACCGGGTGCCCTACCCCGGGCAAGTAAAGGGCTATAAGCAACAAAAAAGCAACAACAAGGATCGGGTATGCCATCTTCCTGTATACATGATATGGAACGTGGCGGCAGACTATGAGAACCAGGATTGCTGCAACGGCGTACACCAAATGTCTCTTGAAAAAGTAGATGTCGCATCCAAATCGCTTAAGGGCGACAGCCGAGCTTGCACTGTAGACCATCACTACTCCGATCCCCAGCAGCAGTAGCGTCCCCAGCAAGAGGAAACCGTCATACCCACCGCGATCATTTGTACGTTGGTCGTTAGTCATTACAGCTCTTCCACAGCCTTGACGAATGCCTCGCCACGTTCGGCATAGTCGGTGAACATGTCAAAACTGGAACACCCTGGTGACAGGAGCACGACGTCACCGTGGGCTGCTGACTGGTGGGCCAGAAGGACCGCATCTGCAATGGTCCTTGTCCTTTCAACATGCGTCAGCCCCCCTAAGGCGTTCAAAATTTTTTCGCGGGCCTCACCAATGGCAATTAGTTTCTTGACCCTTTTTTCTATAAGCTCTTTCAGGAACAAGTAACTGCCACCCTTGTCCCGACCGCCCATGATCAAGATAACCGGGGAGTCAAAACTCTCAAGGGAACGTTTGACGGCATCGACATTAGTAGCCTTGGAATCGTTGTAGTACTCAATACTGTTGACGTTTTTGACATATTTCATTCGGTGATTAAGGCCCTCATACGTGTCGAGTGCCGTCTGGATACCTGCCAGATCGGCCCCCGCAACCAACGCCGCCAGGCTTGCAGCCGCAGCATTCTCAAGGTTGTGCTTTCCCTTGAGCCCAAAATTATTTAGGCTGAGGATGACCGGAGGTTTTCCGGGAAGACTGCAGATCATCTCCTTGCCCCGGATCACGGCTCCGTGTCGGGTCTCTGAGCCGATGTTAAAATAGAGTCTTTGGCCGGCAACAAGCCCTTCAATTTCGCGAAGTTCGGGGTCCTTCCCGTTTAAGATCGCCACATCGGTGCTCTGTTGATTCATGAACAGCCTTGCTTTTGATCGCACATAGTGATTGAAATCGTCATAACGCTCGAGATGGTCTTCTGTAATATTTAATAGAACACCTATTTTAGGCCTGAAGCGCTCTATGGTATCGAGTTGAAAACTGCTGATTTCAGCTACAATCACGTCTGCATGCGTGCCGGAATAAAGGTAGTCGATGAGTGGGGCACCTATATTGCCTCCCACAAATACTTTACGGCCGGACGCCTTCAACATCTCCCCAACAAGGCTTGTGGTGGTGGTCTTGCCATTGGTCCCCGTGACGGCTACAATCTCTTCTTTGTCCTTGATGAAACGAAAAGCCAATTCCACCTCACCAATCACTCGTATCCCTGCTCTTCTTGCCGCCTCAAGGGGTGTTATCCTGTGTGGAACCCCGGGACTCACAACAATTAGGTCTGAACCCGTAAAACTTTCGATCTTGTGTGCCCCAAGCTTCAGGGGAATGCCCATGGTGAGGGCATCATGAGCATAGGAGCCAAGTTCATCTTCTTTCTTCAGGTCAGTTACCGTAACGTGCGCCCCTCGATCCTTTAAGAATCGGGCAACCGCGAGTCCGGTCATTGCCAGACCAACGACTAAGACCTTTTTGTTTTCGAAATCCAACAATGCTCTCCTTGGTTTGGCCCCTTTGGCTAGATTCGTTATTCGTGAATCGTCGACACTTCGTCCGTTGTTAGTTGCCAGTCAATGTCAGTAGCAAATCTCAACTGACCACTGACTACTGGCATTTTTTCCTATCGCAACTTCAACGTGCTGAGCGCAAACAGGCCCAGGATAATGGCAATGATCCAGAACCTGACAATCACCTTGGGCTCAGGCCACCCCTTTAACTCAAAGTGATGATGGATAGGTGCCATCCTGAAAATACGACGTCCATTGGTGACCTTAAAGAATCCCACCTGAAAGATGACTGACAGGGCCTCTACGACAAAAATGCCTCCCACAAGGGCCAGGAGGAGTTCATGTTTAGTGATCACCGCAATCGTTCCCAATGCTCCACCCAATGGGAGGGATCCCACATCTCCCATAAATATCTGGGCCGGGTAGGCGTTGTACCAGAGAAATCCCATACCAGCCCCTACTAGAGCACCGCAAAACACAGCCAGTTCCCCGCTGCCTGCCACATACTGAATCTGAAGATAATCGGCGATCTTTATATGGCCTGTCACGTAGGACAGCACTAAATAGGTGGCGGTAGCCACTGTCACAGGTCCTATAGCAAGACCATCAAGACCGTCGGTCAAGTTCACAGCATTAGAGGTTCCCACAATCACCGCGGTGGCAAAGAGGATATAGGCCCAACCAAAATCAGGCGCTACCTGCTTCAAAAAGGGAACGCTCACATGGGTATCGAAATCAGCACGGGCATAAAGAAGCCCGGCGACGAGCAACCCTATGACCACTTGCATCACAATTTTGATTCGTCCCGGAAGCCCCCCGGTTTCCTTCTTGACTTGCATCAGGTAGTCATCTAGAAACCCGATAGCGCCATAGCTAATTGTCACAAGAAGGACTATCCACACGAAAAAATTGGTCAGGTCGGCCCAGAGAAGTGTGGCCGTCACAATGGCAAAGAGGAGCAACAGCCCTCCCATGGTCGGCGTGCCGGTCTTGGTCATGTGAGCTGGAGGACCGTCTACCCTCACATACTGGCCTATCTGCCGATCAGAAAGTTTTCGTATCACCCATGGTCCCAACAACCAACAGATCAAAAGGGCGGTGAGGCTCGCATAGATGGTCCGGAACGTAATGTAGCGAAATACGTTAAAGGCCGAAAATGTTGTATGCAGCGGATACAGTAAGTGATAGAGCATGGCGGTTACTCGTTATTTGTTATTGGTTATTGGTTATCCGTTATTCGTTATTTGTTATTTGTTATCCGTTGCTTGATACTGGATGCTGGATGCTGGATTCAAAAATCGTCTCATTCCGCACTCCGCATTCCGCATTCCGAAATCCTAAATCGATTGCAGTCCCTCAACCACCTTTTCCATAGCCATGAGGCGAGATCCCTTCACAAGGACCCAGTCTCCGGGTCCCGAGTGCCCCTTAATGGCTTCCACGATCTGTTCCTTGGTTCCGATAAAGATCTTCCCCGGGTCCATACCTGCTTTAGCAGCACCATCGGCCACTGTCTCTGCAAAATCGCCTGTAGCATAGAGGCCCGCCATGCCGGCACGGGCCGCCAAGGTTCCAATCTGTTTGTGGGCTTTTTGGGTGTGTTGCCCGAGTTCCATCATGTCACCTATGACAAGAATACCCCTCCCGCTACCCTTTAAGGAACATAGCGTCTCAACAGCCACAGCCACAGAGCCGGGATTCGCATTGTATGTATCGTCTATCAGTTGAATGCCACTGGGAAGTGTTGAAATCTCCATACGTCCCGGAAGGGAGACTGCGGATTCCAGGCCTTTTTTTACCTCCTGTATTGAAAGGCCAACTCGATACCCTACGGCAGCCGCAGCCAGGGCGTTGTAAATGGCGCCCTTGCCTAGAACTTTTAGGCGCACCCGAACCGACTCGTCATACCAGGAAAGATCAAAGATAGAACCTGAGCGCGTCTGAGACACCAGGGTCCCGGACACCTCGGCTGAACTTTGAATGCCGAAGGTTACCACGCGCCCGCCAAAGCGCTCCGCCAACCTGCAAACCCTTTCGTCATCAACATTTAATACTGCTGCGCTTTCTTGCCTCAGCCCTTCAAGAAGTTCGCCCTTGGCCTCCATAACTCCATCGATATCCTTCACACCCTCCAGATGGCCGTGTTCTATGTTTGTAATCACACCTATGTCCGGATCCGCGATTTCGGAAAGTCGGCGGATTTCACCTGGACGATTCATGCCAAGTTCCAGGACAGCCCATTCATGGCTGTCGCTCAAACCGAAAAGGGTGAGGGGCAATCCAATCAAGTTGTTGAAGTTGCCGGGCGTCTTCAACACCTTGAAGGCCTGGCCCAACACCGCGGCTGTCATCTCCTTGGTGGTGGTCTTACCATTGGTTCCGGTAATGGCTACCACTGAAACA
>JAUWMM010000306.1 GCA_030613145.1 Desulfobacterales bacterium
CAGGCCTTTCAACTGGTCCGAGAGACCAAGGGGGCAGAGGCCACGCCCTCGGGTTGGCAGCCCGGCAAGCCGACACTGAAACCAGGCCCTGACCTTGTGGGAAAGGTCTGGGAGGTGTGGAAGCCCGATCTTGCTTTCTGATCATCATGAGATAGATAGGACAGTTTACACCAGGCTAAGTGCTTCGATTCGCAAATACGGTCATGTATTTTGACAAATTACATTGGAAGAAATGCTCACTCAGCACTAAGTCCTGAGTAAATAAATTCGTCATCGAATTTATGAATCGAAGGACTAAGTGATCACGGGAGGGCTATTGTCTCTCACAGAGGGCACAGAGGCTCGGAGTTTCTTAAGCTGAATTGCTGACCCCGGAGGAATATGCTGCGCATTCCACAGGGCAGGGCGGGCAATTCAGCATAAACTGCCACGCTATCGCGTAAGATTTTTCTAGTGTTGGCCAAAGGTGTCATGGTTCCGGTTATAGATGTTCCGTTTGTGGCGGACTGATGTTTGGCCTGATTTTTCCTTCCCTGCCCCGTTAAATGCTTGCCCTGTTGAACGTAAGATATATTCAACCGGGGCTCAGCCTATTTAACTGGGGTCAAAAAATCATGCCAAAGAAATTGTCCCTAGGAGGTAGCAAAATGGCTTATGAAGCAAAAGACTACAGCAGCCTGATCGGCATTAAGGGCTTCAGTGAAGCCTTGCTCAAGAATCATTTCACCCTCTATCAAGGTTATGTCACGAATACCAACAAGGTCATGGGGTTGCTGGATGAAATGCTGAAAGCGGACAAGACCGGCACTCCAGAGTATGCTGAACTGAAGAGACGCTTGGGCTGGGAGTTCAATGGCATGCGTCTCCATGAATACTATTTTGACAATCTCGGAGGAGACGGCAATCTTGACACAGCGGGAAAGCTTGCGAAGGAGATTAACGAAGATTTCGGCAGCTATGCAAGCTGGGAAAAGGACTTCAAAGCGATCGGCGCCATGAGAGGCATTGGCTGGACAGTCCTCTATCAGGATTCTGTGAATCGTCGGCTATTCAACATGTGGATTAATGAGCACGACGTGGGCCACCCCGCAGGTTGCGGGCCTATTTTGGTGATGGATGTTTTTGAACATGCCTTTATGTTGGACTATGGGCTAAAAAGAGCCGATTATATCAAGGCCTTTTTCAACAACATTGCCTGGAAGGAGGCGGAAAAGCGCATCGTGTGAGTAAAATGGATAAGGCAAAACAGAGCGGCCGAGACCTCAAACGCAAGGTCTTGGCCCTGCTTGGATCAGATAACTTTGACCAAAGTCTGAGCGAGTTGTGCCAATTGCCGGCCCGCCAGGTGATCAATCCCCTTTTTTCTCTACTTCTCAGCAGTAATGAGCAAATAAGATGGCGGGCGATCACGGGCATGGGCGCAGTCGTGGCAAAGCTCGCCGAAAAGGATATGGAATCGGCCCGTGTCATCATGCGCCGCCTTATGTGGAGCCTGAACGATGAGTCCGGGGGCATCGGTTGGGGTGCCCCCGAGGCCATAGGCGAAATCATCGCTTCTCATGAGGGCCTAGCAAAGGAATATGCCTCCGTCCTAATTTCCTATGTTTCGGAAGACGGCAATTTCCTGGAATATGAACCCTTACAGCGGGGCGCTGTGTGGGGGATTGGAAGGGTGGCCCAGGTGAGACCCCACCTGGTGCAAGATGCTGTCCCTCATCTTATTTTATTTCTGAAGTCACCGGATACCACAGTGCGGGGCCTTTCTGCTTGGACGGTGGGGTTGCTTGGAGCCGAGGCGGCCCGGCCACAGCTTGAGGCGCTTTTGGGGGACAAGGCAGATGTGCCGCTTTATATAGGCGGCAGATTGATGGTCCGATGCGTAGGTGACCTTGCCAAAGATGCCTTGGCTGTAATCAAGCACAAATGATATCTTTTCTGTTCAACCAACCTGATTATGTCATCCAATTGGGTCGCTTGGCCATCCAATCCCTTACAGTTTCGTGCAACCAATCCTCAAGTCCTCTGACGACATAGAACCTGGGGAAAAGTAGATCGTCATTAGAAGTGATTACTCCTTCACGGAGAGCGATCTCTGCCACGGCCGTATTCGGGTAAATTCGAATACCGACGGTAATCTTTATGGCATCTATTTGAAGCGAATCGACAAAAGAAAAACTTTCTTCTACAGATTCCCTTGTTTCACCAGGCCCTCCCAACAGCAAAAAACCCATATGGTGGATGCCGTGGTCTGTGAGCATTTCAGAAGCCCGGCGTATATCTTCAGGGCTGAACTTTTTGTTCATGCGCCTCAGCATCCGCTCGGAACCACTCTCAAAGCCGAGACTGACCTCCCTGCAACCAGCTCTTGCCATCTCTTTTACGAGGGCTTCGTCTATTTTCCAGGGGTAAAGTATGCATCGCCACAATATATCCAACTCCCTTGCAGCCAGCGTACGACACAGATTTCCGGCATAGGTAGATGGGATATTGAAAATGTTATCGGTAAAGAAGAACTGGCGGAAGCCCTTCTTTGCATGGCGGGCTATCGTAGCCACCACCATTTCCGGGGTGCGCTTGCGGATAATTCGCCCTTCGATGCTCGAAGTAGAGCAATAACTGCAGTTCATTGGACATCCACGCCTTGTTTGTATTGGCATCCACAGCCCCTGATCCTCGGAGGCAGGAGGGGTCCATAAATCAACATCAGGAAGAGGCAAAAGATCCAGATTCTTTGCAAACTTTCTCTTACCCTGGAGTCCAAGACCCTGGAGGTAAAGACCGGCTGCCCCTGAAAGGTCGGCCCCTTGTTCCATGAGGGCCAACAGAGTTGGAAAGGCAGCCTCTCCCTCACCCTGAATGCCCATATCTGCGCCCAAATATGTCAGCGAGCTCTCAGGGAACATGCTGTATCCCGCGCCCCCAAGGACGATAGGAGCGTCTGAAAACATCCGGCAATCGGAAATGACCTCTCTAACCTTATCCAACAAGAAAGTGGGCTCAGCCAAATTCTGGTCATCAATATTCCT
>JAUWMM010000267.1 GCA_030613145.1 Desulfobacterales bacterium
GGTTCGGCTCCAAAATACGCAGGGCAGAACATCATTAACCCGATTGCAGCCATCTTGGCCGGACAGCTTATGCTCGACACGCTTGGGGAAACCGATGCAGCACGGGTGATCGAAAAGGCCGTTATGAAGGCCCTGGCAGAAAGGCTGAAAGGAGTGGCAGCAGGCCAGATGGGTTATTCTACGTCCGAGGTAGGAGATTTGATTGTCGAATTCATAGAAGCATCGTGATGATTTCGGAATGCGGAATGCGGAATTTAGATCCAAACTCAAAAATGGAGTATTTGCCCAGATCCAGCGCGAGAGAGAATCACGTTATCAGTACAGACCTCGTTCTCAACAACTCAAGGACTCGACTATTTGACGATCTCTGGAATTGGGGAATTGATCGTTTTGAAATCCGCATTCCGCATTTCGCATTCCGAAATAGTAGAGTAGGGGGGAGACTGAAAAATGGCTAAGTTATTCAATGTTGCAGTGGCCGGGGCGACCGGGGCGGTCGGAAGCCGGATGATAGCCTGCCTAGAAGAGAGGGGTTTTCCGGTAAAGAATCTAAAATTGCTGGCAACAAGTAAATCCGCAGGCCGGAAACTCAGGTTCAAGGGTGAGGAGATTCCGGTTGAGGAATTGACCGAGAATTCGTTCGGCGGGGTTGACATCGGCATCTTTTCGGCCGGCGGGGCTACCAGCCAGGAGTTTGCGCCCATCGCGGCCAAAGACGGATGTGTTGTCATTGACAATTCTGCAGCTTGGCGCATGGACCCTGATGTGCCCCTGGTCATCCCAGAGGTGAACCCGGATGCTGTGGCCGGGTATACCAAAAAGGGAATCATTGCTAATCCCAACTGCTCGACCATCCAGATGGTAGTGGCCTTGGCCCCAATTTACAGAAAGGTAGGCATAAAGCGGGTTGTGGTTTCCACCTATCAAGCTGTATCCGGTACAGGCAAGAAGGCCATAGACGAACTTTACAACCAGACAAAGGCTATTTTGAATTTTCTAGAGCCTGAGATGAAAGTTTATCCCCACAGAATCGCCTTCAACTGCCTCCCCCAAATTGATGTCTTCCTTGACAATGGATATACCAAGGAAGAGATGAAGATGGTCGAGGAGACCCAAAAGATCCTGGAAGATGATTCTATTGGTATTACAGCTACCACTATACGCGTGCCGGTTTTTTTCAGCCACTCAGAATCGGTTAACGTAGAAACACGCCAACCCATTAGCCCTGAGGAGGTACGGACCTTGCTCGAAAACGCGCCGGGTGTAATAGTTGTGGATGACCCATCAAAGAATCTTTATCCCATGGCAATTGATGCGGCAGGCCGGGATGAAACCTTTGTGGGTCGTATCAGGGCTGACGAGTCTGTCCCAAATGGGATCAATATGTGGGTGGTATCGGACAACATTCGCAAGGGCGCCGCGACCAACGCTGTGCAGATAGCAGAGATTGTGGCACGTGATTATCTGAGTAAGTGAATGGCGGATAGATAAAAGTGGTTAGGGCAAAGGTTTTTTATGCCAGGCCGAACAACAAACAAGGAGTGAAACCTTGGAGCGTATACCAATCACAAGAGCGGGCTATGAAGCCCTCAAAGAGAAAATTAGACAACTAAAAGGAACTGAAAGACCGGATATCATAAGGGCGATTGAGGAGGCCCGTGCACACGGGGACATCTCGGAAAATGCAGAATTTGAGGCTGCCAAGGAGCGCCAGGCGTTTAATGAAGGGAAAATCGGCGAACTTGGACACAGGATCGCCTGCGCTGATGTGATCGATCCGAGTACAGTGAAGACCGACTGGGTTATGTTTGGTTGCACGGTTGTTTTGGAAAATCTGAGTACAGAAGATGAGGTTAAGTACCAACTCGTTGGGCCGGACGAATCGGACGTGAGCGAGGGGCGTATCTCAGTGTCCTCGCCCCTAGGGAAGGCGATGATCGGGAAAAGAGTGGGTGATGAGATCGTCGTTCAGGCCCCTGGAGGGCAACGGCGCTATGAGCTGGTTGATATTACCGTCTCCTAGTTGTGTTAGTTGGGTTCATTCTGTTAATTATTGCTTTCAACTTCTCCGGCTCGTCCGGGTTAAGTAAAAGGAGGTTAGAACATGGCTCGTGTAACTGTGGAAGATTGTTTGATGCGTGTTCCGAACCGCTTCGCGTTGGTTCACATTGTAGCTAAACGGGTTCGGCAAACGCGAGAAGGTGCACAGTATTTGGTGCATTCGCCTAAAAACGAGGATGTTGTAATTGCCCTGCGAGAAATTGCAGCAGGGAAAATCCGTGTTGAAGAAGAACCTGAGGCTCCAGACGAAAGTTAGGGGCTTCGCCCCAATTGGCCTGCCCTGGCGCACACTTCACATATTCAACCAAATGTTCTGTTAGCCAGGTCTGGGCCAGGGAGTATTGGAGCAATGGAGTAATGGGTTAGAACCAATACTCCAGCACTCCATCACTCCACTCGATGGTACGGATTGACCATCACCAAAGGCTCCCTAATTTCAACAAATTGTGCAAGTTCTGAAATAAGTGGTCAGATGTCTCTTACCAGGGACAAAGCTGTGTTGCGGGCGGTTGGCCGGGCAATACATCATTACAAGATGATTTCAGACGGGGACCGGATTGCGGTGGGCCTGTCTGGAGGAAAAGACAGCCTGGCCCTGATGTGGGCCCTCCACGAGCGCTTGTCGCGCATTCCCATCCATTATTCACTTCTTGCCGTTTACATAGACCTGGGCTTTGAAGGGGATCCAGCCCATCTTGTAGAAGATTACTGCAAAAAGATGGGCTACAGGTTGCAGGTCGAGCACACCGATTACGGAAGACAAGGCCACAGCGAGAAAAATCGCGAAAATCCGTGTTTTCTCTGCTCGCGACTTCGAAGAAAACGGCTATTTGAACTGGCCCACGAACTGGGGTGCAATAAGCTGGCCCTTGGTCACCACATGGATGATATTATCGAGACCTTGTTCTTGAACATGTGTTACAGCGGCCAGATCAGCACCATGGTACCGAGCCAGCCCTTTTTCAAAGGAAAACTCACAGTGATCAGGCCGCTCGCCTTCCTGGATGAGCCAAAGATCAACCGGTTTGCAGAGGATCACCGTTTTCCTGAATTCAAGAATCCGTGTCCAACAGCAAGGATTTCAAAGCGCAATGAAATCAAAAAGATGCTCAACACCTTGTACCAGACGAACAAGAAAATAAAAGGGAACATCTTTCGCTCAATGAGCAACGTAAAACTAGATTATCTTCTTGGTGTGTGTGGTTTGTTGTATGTAGTCAATTGTATCTCGATGTCATTAACTTAACACTTGGTTGGGTGGTTTTGCGGTACTCCCTTTTGAAAAGGAGGGAGCCTTTGAAAGTCCCCCTTTGTCAAAGGGGGATTTAGGGGGATTTTTGTCGAACCTACTCCTTAAGTCAACAGCATTGAGGGTTAGGGTGAGGGGGTATAAATGGTATTTCCTTGTGATACCCCGCTGCTTGCGGCGGGGTTACCGCATAGTTCCCTCTCCCCCCTTCGGGTCTGAGGCCTCAGGATCGATGACTGGTGGGAGAGGGTTAGGGTCAATGCTGTTGAATTAAGGATCAATTCATGAACCTGATGCCCTA
>JAUWMM010000129.1 GCA_030613145.1 Desulfobacterales bacterium
CCGGCCATATCAGCCCTGGAAATACGTGCCAAGGCTCGCCGCATGAAAATGGAAAAGGGCCTGGGTCTCGTCATTGTAGACTATTTACAGCTTATGAGAGGACGGGCTTCGGCGGAACGGCGGGACCTGGAAATATCCGAGCTCTCCAGATCTCTCAAGGCCTTGGCCAAGGAGATCAATATTCCGGTGGTAGCCCTTTCACAGCTCAACCGGAAGGTGGAGGAGCGAAGCAACAAGCGGCCGGTGCTCTCCGCTCTGCGCGAGTCTGGCGCGATCGAACAGGATGCCGATGTGATCATCTTCATCTATCGCGACGAGGTGTACAACAAGAAGGAAGGCGAGGCCGACAGAACTTCGGAAATTAATGTGGCCAAACAACGTAACGGCCCTACCGGCACGGTGAAGCTCACCTTTTTGGATTACTGCACACGGTTTGAGGACATGGCACCAGAGGTGGGAAGCCCGGTGTTGTAGTCACACTGGGCAACCACCCTATCTTGAATCTGCGTCCGAACCTTCCCCCTCAGCTCCCTTGGCAACAATATTCCACCGTTTTTTTCTAAAGTTTTCCCGAAATGTACCGAAAATATGATTAAAGGTGTGTTTCCATGAACATAACTACCTATCAGATACATAATGTCTTGAGGGCCTACGGCAAACAGCTGAGCCAGAGCAAGCGGCTGCAACACAAAAAAGGTGATGCACTGCTGAGGCGTACAGACCGGATCAGTCTCTCCGTTCAGGCAAGACGAAAGGCTATTATTGACAGGGTAACTTCAGATATTATAAATAGGATAATCAATGATGGACCCCATTACGAGATGGAACAGGAGGCTTTCGGACAACTTGAGGATGAATACGGGGGTAGCCTTTCAGTTAATAATGAGGATTCCGAGTTGGTCTTCAAGGTTATTGATAAGGAAAAAGGTGAGGTAACAAAAACACTTTCTATCGAGGATTCCAATTTCTTGAAAGATAGGCTGGAAGAAATCACCAAGAGCAAGGTTGACGATCAAATGATTACGTGACATGGAGGTATCTGTTTATGAAGATTACTGGCAATGGCTACGAGATTACCAGATACATTAGTGAAAAAGTCGTGAGTCCGGCAAATGAGACGTCCGTAAAGACTTGTACGCAAAACAATATTCCTACTGAGTCCAGAGAAGACGCCATCGTCAATCTTTCTGAAGCGTCAAAAGAGGTTCAGAAGGCCAGAGAGGTCATCGAGTCTCAACCAGATGTCAGACTGGATATGGTTAACGCTATCCAGGAAGAGATCGAAAAGGGAGCCTACGAAGTCAACACTGAGAAAACAGCCGAAAAGATGCTGGGATATTACATAGACGAAAAGGTTTGACCATCCTGTTCGATCCAAGATTTTCCAGTAATATGCACTCAATTGCTTTTTTTACTAGCCTGCTTCCTTTGAGCCCTCCCTTTTCGGTCACCCTTATCTCATTACTATATGTGCTCTACGTTTCTCACTTTGTAATCCCTTATTCCATTTCCCGATTTAAGGCTGTATCGCCCGTTTCTTAAAAGGTTCGGATCTGTCCGCTGTCCCTTGAATCTCAAAAGAGGCCGAGATAGAGGCGGTTTCTCGGCTATTGATAATCATAAGAATCTGAGCTAAGAAAAGAACCACAATGGGCAGGCAAAAGGGTCCTAAGCAACTTGAAAAACTTATATCCTATATCCTTGGACGACGACCCGACGAGTTTGGACTGGTCCTGAACGATCAGGGGTTCGTGCGTCTGAAAGAACTGCTCAAGGCAATCTCAGAGGAACCCGGGTGGGGATATGTGCGGCAACCCCACATCCGGGAGGTCCTCATGACTTCTTGTGAAAAGTCCTTTGTTATAGACAATGACAAGATCAAGGCCGTTTGTCTCGATGATGCCCCGGCCTGTGTAGAGGACATTGTTCCCCCTAAGCTCCTTTATCACTGCGTGAGGCCCAGGGCATATCCTGTCGTCTGCCGGCAAGGGATCATCCCCTTAGGACAACCCCGGGTCTATTTGGCCACAACCGAGGAACTGGCACAGAGGATGGGAAAGCGGCGAGCCCCAGTCCCTGTGTTGCTGACAGTTCTTGCGCAAAGAGCTTTTAAGGCAGGTGTAAGATTCTCTAAGCAGGGCGACTTCATCTACATGACTAACCATGTGCCTGTGGGCTACTTCACTGGACCGCCACTCCCAAAAGAGAAGAAAA
The DNA here is from genome assembly GCA_030613145.1 of Desulfobacterales bacterium. Classification (GTDB taxonomy): domain Bacteria; phylum Desulfobacterota; class Desulfobacteria; order Desulfobacterales. The sequence goes on from JAUWMM010000129.1 coordinate 2,215, forward strand.
AAGAAGCCCCCCCTGTTGCAATACCTGAAGACCCGCCTGGCAGCTTCACCTTTCAATTGGAACGCTCCCGGACACTTCAGCAACAGCGACTCAGGCGAAAGGGGCCCAGAAAGGAGATTGTCTGGAAAAAGGATGCCCGCAGGTTAAGGCGAAAGCGCAAAACTTAACAAGTTTCCATCCATAAATGGCCCTTTTCCGCAATCTCGGCGTCAATCAGCCGGAGGCTGACAAGACTGCGGGGTTGCTTGTGCGACGTACCTCGGTACGCCTCCGCGCAACCCCTTGTTTTCCTTGACCTTGCAGAAAATTGCTCATTTCTGAATTGGAAACTTACGCTTGTGCCCATTGAGTTTTTACGATTCGTGGATGGGCACTAACAAGCTTTTTAGTTAAATCAACGGTCAAAAAGGGTTAAAAAATTCGTAAGGTGATAAGGCCATTTAAGCAATTGAAAAAAGAGCTGATCATGGTGACAGGCCAACTACCGGATTTCTCCGGCATCGGGCCTGTTTATCTTGTGGGCGGGTCTCTTCGGGACCGCATCATCAATCGTCCCTCCAACGACCAAGACTTTGCAGTGCTCGGCAATGCCAGGGAATTTGCAGAAAAAGTGGCGGCAAAACTTGGTGTCCGCATGATTGAGATGGGCAAAAAATACAAGGCGGTCTATAGGGTAGTATCAGGCGACAAGGTGCTCGATTTTTCCTCCATACATGGCAAAACCATTGAGGACGACCTGAAAAGACGCGACTTTACTGTTAACGGCATAGGCTTTAACCTGTCTTCCGAAAGCCCTCCTGGGAGCAGGCCCTGGAGGGGCGGCGGCCTTATCGACCTAGTTGGGGGCCTGGACGACATCAGATCAAAAACCATCCGGCTGATCTCAGAAGACGCGATCTTAGCCGACCCATTGAGAATGCTCAGGGCATTTCGTCTTGCCGCTGTCCTCGGTTTTCAGATAGCACCGCAAACCTTGTCTGCCATCAAAGATCAAGCCGGGCTTATTGCCAGGTCGGCCGGAGAACGAATAAGGGAAGAGCTTTTCAAGATGATGGAAGCAGAGAGATCTTTTCCTTACGTTGAACAAATGTCGCAGATAGGGCTCCTGATGAAGCTTATCCCAGAGCTTGAATCATGCCGTGGTTGTCCACTTAATGAGGACGGATACGATGTTTTTCAGCATGTCATACGGACCTATGAAGAAATTGAAATTGTCTTTAGCGATTATCAGACGCTCTGGCCGGAGTACGCGGAGCCGATTCGCAGCTACCTTGAGCAGGGCAATCGGAAGGTGCTATTGAAGTGGGCCGCCTTGCTTCATGACCTGGGCAAGCCCTCGACACGCAGTGTAGAGCCGACCGGAAAGTTGCGATTTCTGGCCCACGAGGAAAAGGGGGCTCAGATCGCAAGAGGCCTTTGCTTGAGGTTCAGGATGTCTGGCCATGAGGGATCTTACATTGACTTAATCGTAAGAAATCACCTACATCCACTGCTCCTCTTTGACGCCCGTCAGAGGGGCACCCTTACGACAAGAGGCATTGTTCGCTTTGCCAGAAAATATGGGGATGATGTTATAGGAATTTTACTCCACAGTGTGGCAGACCAGCGTGCCAAGGTCAGGGGTAGAATTCCTGCCCGCAATGCTTCGCAACCTGTCCGCCATCGCTCAAGAAAGATGGGAAGACACAAGGCAGACAGGGAAATCGGAGGGGCGTTTATGGCGTTTGTTAAGGAGATCCTCCAGAAATATTTCACCAGCCTCAAGCCCACCATGATAGCGCCGCGGCTGATTACAGGAAAAGACCTTATCGAGCATTTTGGCCTCACGCCATCTAAACTTTTCGCAACGTTGCTCCAGAAGGTGGAAGAAGCGAGATTAAACCGAGAAATCAGGACAAGGGGGGATGCCTTTAAACTAGTAGCCAGATTGATTGAATTGGAGGGCGATGCCGGGATCGAACCGGCGACACCAAGCTCCGGAGGCTTGTGCTCTATCCGCTGAGCTAATCGCCCTCAAATAGAAGATTGAATAGACGTAACAATATACGTTGAGACCTTTGAAAAACGCGACACTTTTTTGTCAGGCAAGGAAGGCAAAAATTTTAACCGGAGGAATACATTATGTATTTCGAGGATTAAAATTCGAAGCCTGACGCCGCATCACGAAAAAATGACAGTTTTGCAAGGGTCTCACGTTTTTGAATACATGGTCGTTGAAGCTCGTTCAAACCCACTTTTTTCATAAGGCAAAAGTGATATGAATGGACCTTTATCATTTTGCCTTTTTTTGTCAAGGGAGATTTGAAACGGCCCCATATTTGCAGTGCTATGACTTGCATTATATGTGTAGTGTGATTATATTGTTGACGTGTGGCATAAAAAATTGTAATAAATACACAGGAGTACATGTAATGACCAAAAAAGAAGAAGATTTTCCTGATCCTAAAGAGGTCGAAACAGAGATTAGCGATTTCCTTTCAAAAAAATTCGGTGGCCGTGTAAAGCTCATCTCTCCTGTCGTCCTTCCTCGTGAGGCTTCCTTTGAGAAAGAAGAAGAGCCGACTAAGGAAAGAAAAATTGAATTTTCGTTAAAGCCTGAGGAACTTGAGGCCTATCTTGACCAATACATCGTCAAGCAGGATGAGGCCAAGGCAATTTTGGCTACCAAGATCTGCACCCATTTCAATCGTATCAAACACGCCGAATCATCCGAGGAAAACCATAATCGAATAATTGGTCAAATTAAGAGCAACATCCTTATGATAGGGCCTACCGGGGTGGGTAAGACTTATATGATTAAGTTGATCGCCGAGAAGATCGGTGTCCCTTTTGTCAAAGGTGATGCCACAAAATTCAGCGAAACCGGCTATGTCGGGGGCGATGTTGAAGACCTGGTACGGGACTTGGTGCGCGAAGCAGACGACGACATAGAGCGGGCCCAGCATGGTATCATCTATATCGATGAAATCGACAAGATTGCCTCCAGTACAAATCTAATTGGACATGATGTTTCTCGTACCGGAGTTCAGCGCGCACTGCTAAAACCAATGGAAGAAACCGAAGTTGACCTTAAGGTCCCTCATGATCCCATTTCGATGCTTGAGGAGATCGAACGCTACCGCAAAACCGGCAAGAAAAAAAAGAGGGTAGTCAACACCAAGAATATCCTTTTCGTAATGAGTGGTGCATTTGACGAGCTTACAGACTTAATCAAGAAGCGAGTAGTGGATCAGGGCATCGGTTTTGGGGCAACGATTACCAGCCGGTCTGAACGTGTCGATTACCTGAAACATGTCAAGCCCGAAGACCTAATTAAGTTTGGTTTTGAGACCGAGTTCGTAGGACGGCTTCCTGTGGTAGCGGTGTTTGAACAACTCAACGAAGACGACCTTTATAATATTTTAAAAAATCCGAATAATCCTGTTATAGTCAGCAAGAAACTCGACTTCAATGCCTACGATATATCCGTCAAGTTTGACGATCAGACGCTTCGCGCCCTGGCCCACCTTGCCTATGAGGAACAAACCGGGGCCCGGGGCCTGGTAAGCGCCATCGAGAAGGTTTTATTGAAGCTTGAGAAAAGACTACCGTCCACAGACGTAAAGAAGCTGCCCGTGACCGAAGAAGTGGTAATGGACCCCGAAGGTATGCTTCAAAAAATCATATCCACGCCTGATGATCCCAGGTGGGCACAGTGTTATGAAGATCTGGCCCGCAATGAAAAGGAATCGGTCAAACAATATGTAAGGGAAAACCGGGCTGTGCTGGCAGAAAAATCAAAGATTGAGCTCACTCCATCG
>JAUWMM010000217.1 GCA_030613145.1 Desulfobacterales bacterium
TAATGATCTGTATCCAGCAATATCTTTTTCATTATGAAACCCTGAGCGGATCATTTTCACGTGCCTGCATTACCGATTCTGTTACATGATCAACCAGTTCAGGTTCATCGGCAAACAGTCCTAACAGTTTGTCCAGTTCAACAGGCTCAGGTTTCATTTTCATCTCATTTAGTTTCTCAAGTATATTTTCTGTAGCCTCGATACTCTCAACTTTATATTCTATATTTATGTCCTTCGGGATTTTGATAGTTATCGTTCCCATTTTTGACGCTCCTTTTCGTTTTGGATTTCCTGTTTAAGTTGTGCTTCAATGTCTCACATGAGTTAGCACGGCTCTGCGTTTATGGATAATGTCTATAATCCGAGCGTAAAAGGGGCTGACAAAACCCCAGACGAAGATGAAAAATTTGATAATTTTACACCAAATTTACACCAAAACTAAAACAGGGAATTGGTGTGATTCCCAATCCCCTGTAATCATAGTATAAATCAATTTGTAAATTGGGGTGAGTGACGGGACTTGAACCCGCGACTTCCAGGGCCACAACCTGGTGCTCTACCTACTGAGCTACACCCACCATAGACTAACAAAGATTTACTAACACACGATTCAAGAGTTTTCAAGGCCATTCGGAGTGCTACAGTGCTGACGCACGTCTTCCCCCTCACCCTAACCCTCTCCCGCCAGGGGAGAGGGGATTAATATGTTGAAAGCATTAAGATAATCTCCCTCCCCCTTGATGGGGGAGGGTCGGGGTGGGGGTGAAAACTGCACGAAGAATATTTCCGACAATGAATCATTAAAGGCGGCATGATTCGGTAATAACAGGTACTTGAAGATATGGAAAAAGATGTGCGTCAGCACTGGGAGTACTGTTCAAACTTATGATTGACGGTAAAATCAATCTCTTGTATATCTCAGCTTGTCTCGGAGATATACAAATCCCGCGTTTTAGCCAGTGAGGTATCCCCTTGAGTGCATTGATCATATTCGTCTTTCGGGCCATAATGGGTGCTATTTTTGCCGTTCTCTTGACAAAATTCTTTTATCCCAAGGCCACTTTTCTAGGCACCGCAGGGTTTGCCATCGGCCTGGTTGGCCTGGCCTACATCACGGAACTCTTTCGCAAGCGAAAGAAGGGGCCATAAGGAAGGGTTGATCCTTGAAACAGATTATTCTAGGCACCGCAGGGCACATCGACCATGGCAAGACCAGCCTGATTAAGGCCTTGACGGGCATAGACACGGACCGCCTGAAGGAGGAAAAGCTCAGGGGGATTACAATAGAGTTGGGCTTTGCCTGGCTTGACCTTCCCGGAGGCCAGCGCGTGGGCATTGTGGACGTGCCGGGCCACGAAAAATTCGTCAAGAACATGGTGGCGGGCGCCTCGGGAATCGACCTTGTGGCCATGATTATTGCGGCTGACGAGGGGGTCATGCCTCAGACAAAGGAACACCTCGATATATGCAACCTTCTAAACGTCAAGCATGGTCTTGTCGTCCTGACCAAGATTGACATGGTTGATGAAGAATGGCTGGAGATGGTTGCAGACGATGTTCAAGGATTTCTCAAGGGGACTTTCCTGGAAGGCGCTCCTATTGTCCCGGTTTCCTCTTTAACCGGTCAGGGGGTCAACGAACTTCTTGAGTCCTTAGAGACTCTGTGCAAGGCGGTTCCCGAGCGCGCCTCCAGTGGGTTGTTCCGCCTGCCTGTGGACCGTGTCTTTACCATGAAAGGCTTTGGAACGGTTGTTACCGGGAGCTTGGTGTCAGGGAAGGTCCGGGTAGGCGAAACGATTATGATTTATCCCTCAGGTATCCAGTCGAAGGTTCGCGGTATCCAGGTTCATGGCCATACAGTAGACCAGGCGCTGACCAGCATGAGGACGGCTATCAACTTTCAGGGAGTTGATAGAAATGCCATAGCCAGAGGGGATGTAGTGGGAGGCGTTAATACCTTGAGGCCCAGCTATATGGTAGATGCTTCCCTGGTGTACATTTCTTCCAATGAAAAGCCACTTAAGAACCGCACCAAGGTTCGATTCCATACAGGTACAAGCGAGATCCTGGGCTACGTTATCCTCTTGGACCGCGAGGAGCTATCTCCAGGTGAGACGGTTGTTGCCCAGTTCCGGCTCGACGCCCCCGTGGCGGTGATCCAAGACGATCGGTTTGTGATCAGAAGTTATTCGCCCATAAGGACAATTGGGGGCGGCCAGATCCTTAACCCGATTCCCAGAAAACACAAACGATTCAAAAAATCGCTAGTCGCAGAGCTTAAAGGTCTGGCTGAAAGCCCTGCTGAGGGGATCATTACTTACCATACAAAAGGGTCCGGCATTCTGGGCGTTCGTTTTTCTGAGTTGAGACTTATGACAAACCTTTCCGAAAAGGACCTCGAACAGCACCTTCAACAACTCCTTTCACAAAGGGAGATCGTCCAGATAGACAGGGAGAATCGCACATTCATTCACGGGTCAATTTTTCATGGGCTTCGCGAGAAGGCCTCAAAGATCCTGGAAAGCTATCACAAAGACCACCCGCTGAAAACGGGAATGTCCAGGGAAGTGCTAAAGTCCAAGCTCGCCCATTCGTTGAGCAGCAAGCTATTTAGTCTCTTGGTTCAGGACATGATCAAGAGCAACATCGTTATCCAGGAAAAAGAGATTATACGCCTTTCCGGGCACACAGTGGCCTTAGAGGCCGATCAGAAGGATGTTAGACACAGGATTGAACAGACTTACCTTCAGAGTGGGTTGCAACCGCCATATTTCAGAGATCTGGTCGCATCTCATAAGCAGAATCCGGCCCATGTAAAAGAGATCTTGATTCACATGCTGGGAGAGGGAACCCTTGTCAAGGTAAAGGATGACCTCTATTTTCACAGAAGCGTCATAGAGAATTTGAAAAACAGGCTGATATCTTTTTTGAAGGCCAATAGCGAAATCACCACACCGCAGTTTAAGGAGATGACAGGGGTGTCTCGCAAGTATACCATTCCTCTCATCGAGTATTTTGATTCCACAAAGGCCACTCTTCGGGTCGGAGATATCCGAAGGCTACGGGAGGGATGAGACGGCCACAGCCGGAATCACATTCAATCTATCGTAACACTTTGTCAAGTCAGGATTATTTAACCCCAGCGAGTATTTTTCAATTTAGGCGCTTAGCGCCACAATATAGACAAAAGATTGTCTATGTTATGTAATATGTTGTATTTGTTGCAGATCCTGGTCGCTGGATACTGGATGAACCGGAATCTAAAATCAAGGACTATACATCCAGTATCAAGAATCCAGGAACCAGCATCCAATCTTTTGTGGTTCCGGTTTATCCGGGTTAGGTTATAAATCAATTCACAAAAGCACCTTGCATTCATAATGCCGAAAAAGGGGAAAATGGCTGAAAAGTTTTGGTATAAATGGGGTGGAATTTGGGGTATTTCCGGATGGCCACTAGCCCAGATCCAACTCGTCCTTCATCATCTTCAAGAGCTTATCGAACGCCACGCGGTCGTAGTCCCTGAGAAGGAGTAGTGCAAGCCCAAAGCACAAGCGTTCAACCTCGTGGATTGACTCTGCTTCTTTCACCTTGTTAGCTATGGTGCAGATAAAGGTCTTTACACCCTTAAGCACCTCCGCGTTCAGCTCTATCGACTCGATTTCAGCCGCGAACTTTGCTCCGGACCATTCAAGCCCCTTGCTGGCCTCTTCCGCCGCCGCCTTGCGTCTTTCCTGGTCTAGCAGCTTGTCAGCCCGTCGTTTCAGCAGGTCGATCGGTTCTTTGTTTTTATCTGTCACTGTCTCCCTCCTTAGGGGCTGTCAGCCCAAAGTGTTTGTTGAGAAACAATAGCAGTTCTTGGTGCCATTGGTCAGGTTGATCCAAATAACAGGGATGGCCTGCGTTATCAAAGACCCGCAGTTCCGCTCCCCGGATTTTCTGGTGCAGGAGACGTCCATTGTCCAGAGGGGAAATAGTGTCCGTACTGCCCCAAACGATCAGACAAGGAAGGTTGATCGTATTTAATTCTTCGCTTCTCTCACGTACCCCCACAGCCCCGATCAGGACTATCCCGCCAACAGACTCCGGATAATCTAAGGTAAAATCCAGACTAATCTTGCCGCTCATTGATGGTCCTACAAGCACGGGGCGGGAGAGCTTTTCCTGCTTGATGAACGCCTGCAGCACGGCATCATGTGCCAGAGTACCTCTTGGAGATTTGCCGAAACCCGGAAGATCAATGGCGTATGGCCTATAGCCTGCGTCACCCAGGTGGTCCAACGTTTTCAGTTCCTTCCAGGTTGCGGCTTGGAATTTGGCTCCATGCAACAGAACTATGTCGTGACCTTGTGTATTCTTGGTTTGCAGGCTGTGAATCGTACTCGGTCCAATATCGACACTTCTGGAAATAATTTCAGCCATACTTGCTCCTTCCAGTATATAGACTAGTTTCCCTCCATAAATGGCCCTTTTCC
>JAUWMM010000088.1 GCA_030613145.1 Desulfobacterales bacterium
ATGAAAAGATCGTCTATAATGCGCCTATTCAGGTCAAGAAGAAAATCCACATCCCGACCGACCTGATCTCCAAAGGCAACAACATATCCATGCTATACAAGTTGTATAAGTCGAAACAGGACTGGAAAATCTATGATATAGAGATCGAGGGGGTCAGCATTATCACAACCTACCGATCGCAATTTTACGAGGTCCTTAGCAAGGGGACTATTGACGATCTTCTGAAAAAACTTGAAGAACCGGAAAACAAACCCCCTGCTTCTTAACAGCGATGGTGTCGTAAAAAGTCATCACATCGACGAACCAATTGAGCAAACAATATGACAAAATTTCTTTCACCGGCAACACGTTTCTTTGACAAGGTTATCCTTAAGCGGCCGGGGCTCGTCATTATCTGTCTTCTGGCGGTGGTTTCTTTTCTCGGCTACAAGGCAAAGGACTTCAGGCTTGACGCATCAGCGGAAACCCTGGTTCTCGAGCATGACGAGGACCTGCGTTACTCGCGGCTCATTAATTCCCGCTATGGGGTACAAGACTATTTATTGATGACCTATGCCCCCAAAGACGACTTGTTCTCAGATAAAGTGTTGGCAAACCTGACCCGACTGCGGGATGAGTTAATTCGGTTGGAAAGGGTGTCTTCGGTGGTTTCCATTCTGGACGTCCCGTTGCTGGAAAGCCCGCCAGTACCTGTCAAGGAACTGTCCGGCAATATCCAGACCCTCGAATCGCCAACGGCTGACAAAAAACTGGCCAGGATCGAGTTCAGCAAGAGCCCCCTCTACCAGAACCTGCTGGTCAGCCCGGATCTTAAGACCACTGCACTCCAGATCAAATTTCCCGTCGATGAGACCTATCAGGACTTACTGGCCCGTCGCAACCATTTCCGGGAAAAACAAGCCACAAACGGGCTGTCTGCGGCAGAAACCGCTGAATTCAAAAAGGTCAGCGCGCAATTTCAAGAGCACCGGGACAAGATGAAGGAGATCCGGCATGAGGATATTGCTCAGGTTCGTGCGATTATGGACAACTACCGTCAGGATGCCGAGCTTTTTCTGGGCGGCGTTAGCATGATCGCAGACGATTTGATCACCTTTATCAAAAATGACCTCAAGACATTCGGTCTCGGGGTATTGTTTCTCCTGGTCGTCGCCTTAAGCGTTGTTTTTAGAAAAATGCGCTGGATCCTTTTGCCGATCCTCTGCTGTTCTTTTGCTGCAATTTCCATGATGGGACTGCTGGGATTGTTTGGCTGGGAGGTCACGGTCATATCCTCCAACTTTATATCGTTACAGCTTATCATCACCATGGCGATTACGATTCACCTGATCGTAAGGTACCGTGAACTCCATTTCAATAATCCTGAAGCTGGGCAGAGAGAGCTTGTTCTTGATGCCGTCTCTCTGATGCTCAGGCCCTGCCTGTATGCCGGGTTGACTACAATCGCCGGGTTTAGTTCGCTGCTGCTCTGCGACATCCTGCCGGTCATAAACTTTGGCTGGATGATGAGTGCCGGTATCACTGTCTCCCTGGTATTGACATTCCTGCTCTTTCCTGCCCTGTTGATGCTGATGAAAAAAGGAACTCCACAGGCCAGGCGGAATTCAAACTTCTCATTGACATCGTTTTTTGCCGGATTCACCGAAGCCCATGGCCTCATGATCATGGTTATAAGTGGCATTGCCCTTGTTATCAGTGCCATCGGTGTATCAAGGCTGGAGGTTGAAAACAGCTTTATTGATTACTTTAAGGATACGACCGAGATCCATCAAGGCATGTTAGTCATTGATCAAAATCTGGGCGGCACCACCCCGCTGGATGTCATTGTCGAATTGGATGAAACCCAAGCATTACCACAGAAGGTTGCACCTGAAACCGATACGCAAAACAATGATGATTTCGATGAGTTTGAAGAATTCGATGAAGCACAAGACGAGGAAAAATACTGGTTTACTTCTGACAAGATGGCCCAGGTTAAGAGGATCCATGATTATCTTGACAGCCTGCCGGAAACCGGTAAGGTCCTGTCACTGGAAACGATACTGAAGATAGCTAAGAAGTTAAACAACGGTAAGCCATTAGATAATTTTGCACTGGCCCTGCTGTACAGCAAAACGCCTGATAAGTTTAAAAGCATGGTGGTAAAACCCTATGTGTCTGTGGAACATAATGAGGTCCGTTTTTCAATCCGAGTGAGGGATTCAGAAAAATCATTAAAGAGGGACAAGTTGCTGAAAAAGATCCGGCATGACCTGATCAACAAACTAGATTTACAGAAAGACCAAACGCATCTAACCGGTATGCTCGTGTTATACAACAATATGCTGCAGAGTCTTTTCAATTCACAGGTCCTGACTCTGGGAGTAGTCATACTGGCGCTGATGAGCATGTTTCTGATCCTGTTCAGGTCTTTGAAAATAGCGCTGATCGCCATTTTTCCCAATCTGCTTTCCATTGGTGTAGTCCTTGGTGCCATGGGTTGGCTGAATATTCCCCTTGACATGATGACTATTACAATTGCGGCAATCAGTGTGGGGATTGCTGTCGACGACACGATTCACTATATCTACAGGTTCATACATGAGTTTAGAGTGGATCGGAACTATATTAAGACCATGCATCGCTGCCACGGAACCATTGGCCACGCCATGTTCTATACGTCAGTTACGATCATCATCGGTTTTTCAATACTGGTTCTGTCAAATTTCATTCCCAGTATATATTTCGGCCTGCTGACAGGATTAGCAATGGCAATTGCCTTAATTGGCGCCCTGACGTTACTGCCACAACTGATAGTTGTTTTTAAACCGTTTGGGCCAGAAGTCATAGAAAATTGAACTTAGGGTTGCCCTGGTGCACACTTCATGCATACAAACACATAGCCTATTAGCCAGGTCTGGGCCAGGGAGTATTGGAGCAATGGAGTACTGGAGTGATGGGCATGGTATAAATTGACTGTCACCAAAAGCTTCTTGATTTCAATGAGTTGTAGAAATTCCGAGACGTTAGACTATCCGGAAAGCATTTGAGAATATGAGCAAAAAACAACTGAACCATCTGTTGCTGCTTCTCTTGCTTTTAGCTTTTTTGTCCCCAGGGTGTGCTCATAAGTCCGCTACCCCTAACCATGCAGCATCAAACGATTCGCAGCTTCATCAGAACAGGCAAATAACAACTGCCGAACCGGAACAGATTCCATCAGCTCCCGGCATTGAAGAAGAATCTGGTGACGATTTTTCCGATGATGAACTCGATCTGTTTGACGATGAATTTGAAGAAGATAAGGTACACGTAGCAGACCCCCTGGCATTCTGGAACCGGGGCGTGTTTCACTTCAATGACAAGTTCTACTTCTGGGTTCTGAAGCCTGTGGCCAGGGGATACAGGGTGGTAGTTCCCAGCACGGCCAGGATTGGTGTAAGAAATTTTTTCACCAACCTCACCACACCGATCCGATTGGTCAATTGCATCCTTCAATGGAAATGGCAAGCAGCCAATGCCGAATTTGCTAGATTCCTTATAAATAGCACAGTGGGCGTGCTTGGCTTTGGAAACCCGGCAAAAAAATATCCTAAACTGAATCCTAGCGAGGAGGACCTAGGGCAGACGCTTGGGGCCTATGGAATCGGCAACGGGTTTTATGTTGTGTGGCCCTTTCTGGGCCCTTCCACCCTGCGCGACTCCGTGGGTTTGGTCGGAGATTACTTCTTGAATCCTGTTTTTTACGTTGAACCCATGGAAGCGGCCGTGGGGATCAGGGCCTACGAGATCGTAAACGAGACATCTCTTAGGATCGGTGATTACGAGTCTCTCAAGAAAGCAGCTATTAATCCGTATGAGGCGCTTCGCGATGCATATATCCAGCATCGTAATAGTAAGGTGAAAGAATAGTCTGAGAGGCAATTCTGCCAAGTTGTTTATCATAAGAACCAACCCGGACAAGCCGGAACCAAAAAAGATTGGATGCTGGTTCCTGGATTCTTGATACTGGATAATCCTTGAATCCAGCATCCAGTATCGAGCATCCAGTATCAGATTTTATAGTTCCTCCAAGGTGTTTGCAGGAATAAATCTGCCAGGAAAAACACGAATTCTATAACCAAGGAGGCCCACCATGAAGCCAAATCATCCCATCACCAGAAGACAATCCCTAAAAAAAATAGCCAGGATATCGGCAAGCCTCGCAGGGGCCGCTCTTGGTGTCTCTCCTTTGCTTTCTCATAGCTTAGCCAGGGCCTCCTCAACAGCGGGCAAAGGGTTTGTTGTTGAAGGCATTGGCTCCAAAGAAGGCTACAAGATCAAGGAATTGACCCGAAAGGTCTTTGATGCTGCCGGAGGTATTGGCAAATTTGTTTCAAAGGGAGATGTCGTGGTTATAAAGCCGAATATCTCCTGGGCCAGGCGCCCTGAACTGGCGGCAACTACAAACCCTGAGGTCGTAGAAGCAGTCATTGAGCTCTGCCTTGATGCCGGGGCCAAAAAGGTCAGGATCGCCGACCATACCATCCATGACGCCAGGCGTTGTTTTGCCCTGACCGGAGTGGGCTTAGTGGCCAAAAGGACCGGAGCGGACCTTGTATTTCCAAGATCCTCTCTGATGAAGCGTATGAAGCTTCACGGACACCGCCTGGATGTCTGGCCCGTCTTTGTCCCACTCGTAGAAGCAGACAAGGTCATAAGCCTGCCTGTGGCCAAGGTCCACGGACTGAGTACCCTGACGCTGGGCATGAAAAACTGGATCGGGGGTGTGGGCGGAAGAAGGAGCGCCCTTCACCAGGACATTCACCAGAGCATTGTAGATCTGGCCCAATTTTTCAATCCCACCATTACCCTCATAGATGCCACCCGGATAATGATAACAAACGGTCCTTCCGGCGGAAGCCCCTCAGATGTCGCCGTAAAAAACACCCTGATCTTGAGCAACGATCAGGTTGCTGCAGACGCTAAGGCAGCCGGGCTTTTTGGCTATGATCCCGGCAAGATCGGCTTTATCCGCCTTGGGCAAAAATGGGGGCTCGGAACCTATGAATCGCAAAAACTAATACAGCAAAGGGTCATGCTGTGAGGGCACGGCAGCTTGTCTGGATAAGGAGAATTAGTCAGACCTTTTTCCTCGGCTTGTTTCTTTTTCTCCTTGTAGAAAGCCGTCTGCCGGAAGATGCCTACCTGCAATATTCGCTGGTTTTTTCCTCTGATCCGGATCTCAGACTCAGTCATCCGGTCACATTTTTCTTTCAGCTTGACCCCCTAATTTGGCTCTCCAGCCTGCTGTCCGGTCACCGTCTCATCCATGGATTCTGGTGGGCCCTTGGCCTGCTTCTGGCAACCCTTTTTCTTGGCAGGATCTTCTGCGGTTTTATCTGCCCCCTGGGTACCGTTCACCACATCATAAGTTGGGTTAAACCCTCCCTCAAGGGGAATCGCATGATCGAGGCCAACCAGAAAACCCCCGGCCACAGGATCAAGTATCTCCTTCTTATAATGCTGCTTGTGGGAGCAGTCCTAGGTCTTAATCTGGCGGGATTAATCGATCCCATATCTTTGTTCTTTCGATCTATGGCCCTGGCCATATTGCCGGCTATCGGCACAGGCCTCAAGGAGCTTTTCGATGTGATGGCCGCAAGCGATATAAAGGTTTTAAATCATATGAGTTATGCTGGTGAGATCCTTGTATCTCCGGTCTTTGGTTACGGCTATCCAGCATACAAGACAGCCTGGTTTATAGGATTAATCTTTCTTGTAATTCTGTTTCTAAACAGAATCAGGCCTCGCTTCTGGTGCCGCATCTTGTGTCCCCTGGGAGCGCTTCTGGGAGTATTTTCAAGGTTCTCTGTCCTCAGGCTGGAAAAGGATCAGGCCAAATGCACGGACTGCAAATTGTGCTCTAGAAGGTGCCAGGGGGCGGCATCCCCCATGCCGAGCCAGAACTGGGAAAATGCCGAGTGCCTGTTGTGCTTTAACTGCTTTGATGCCTGTCCAGAGGAAGCGCTCTCATTTCGATTCAGGTGGTCGCCCAAATCGAACACGTGGCCGGATATGGGCAGGCGGGCCGTACTCGGGGGATTGGTGGTAGGCATATCCCTGCCCCTTTTTGCAAAACTCGACGGCCATGCGCACCACGTTTCAGACCCCCGCTTGATCAGGCCGCCAGGGGCACTGCCCGAGAAAAATTTCCTTCAGCTGTGTCAGAGGTGCGGTCTATGCATGAAGGCCTGCCCAACAAATGCCATTAACCCGACCCTTGCAGAGGCCGGCATGGCAGGATTCTGGACGCCTCATCTCATCATGACCCAGGGCTACTGCGAATATACCTGCACCCTGTGTAGCAGTGTTTGCCCAACAGGGGCCATAAGTGAAATCTCAGCTAAGGAAAAGATTGAACGTCCCATTAAAATCGGAGTTGCCTACGTAGACAGGGGGCGTTGCCTCCCGTGGTCCGGCAATGGGCCCTGCATTGTCTGTCAGGAACTTTGCCCCACTTCTCCCAAGGCGATTTATCTTAGAAAAGAGGTTGTGCCCGGCCCCGATCACGCCCCTATGCCGGCCAATGTTCCCTATGTGGATCTGAAAGGCTGCGTCGGCTGCGGCATCTGCGAAAACAAATGCCCGGTCAGGGGCCGGCCTGCCATCAGGGTGATTGCCGCCGGCGAGTCCCGGTCTCTCGAGAACCAGATCCTGCTCACAGGCTCTGTGTCTTGACGTAACTGCTCAAGGGATTCGGTGGTATTCTTGCTGACATTTCAGGCGGTTATACGAAAAGCACGTTGAAAATAGGTGCCGGTGCAGCGCCAGGCAGCCCGGCCTCCGCAGTATGCGGGGACAGCCTTCGCCCGGCCTCGAAAGGCTTGACAAAGAAAAGTAGGGCATATAGTGTTAACATAAGATTCAGGCAAGAAGCCTGTGACAATTTAGCCCAAATTAGTCCTTGCGTTTGTTAAAACCGAGGCCACGGAGGCCATCCTTCTTTGAAAAGAAAGAGTCCCTGCGTGGTTTTTTTGTTTCGCTTGCATTTCAACACGCCAAGAAGATGCTTAGTTAGTGCCCATCCACGAATCGTAAAAACTCAATGGGCACAAGCGTAAGTTTCCAATTCAGAAATGAGCAATTTTCCGCAAGGTCAAGGAAAATAAGGGGTTGCGCGGAGGCGTACCGAGGTACGTCGC
>JAUWMM010000206.1 GCA_030613145.1 Desulfobacterales bacterium
TTTACAAACTTGAGCTGCTGGTACTCGATTTGTGCCGCAGTCCCCGATTTAACACCCGCCAGCAACGCACCGCCACAGGCCGCCATAACGGCAAGAACCACGATCATCCTTATGATCTCACGCATTTTCTACCACCTTTCCAATCGCTTTGGGTCTGATCTTGTCCAGAAGTGGATTGCAAAGATTCATGAGGAGAACAGCGAAAACAACCCCATCCACATAGGCCCCGATATTTCTGATGAGCACTGTCATCATCCCGGCCATGGCCCCGAAAATAAGCATGGGAATAAAGTTGGCCGGAGATGAAGAGTCTTCGGGTACCAGGAAAAAGGCTGCAATCAATGTATAACCGGTAAACAAGTGGAAGAGAGGACCGGCATATTTGGCAGAATCGGACAGGTTGAACAAGAGGGCGGTAATGAACACCCCTGCCAAAAAGGAAAGGGAGATCTCCCATCGCATATGTCCCCTTAACATAAGGTAGAGACCCCCTACAATCAGTCCCAGGCCGAAGGTGGATCCGATAGCCCCTGCCTGTCTACCCATAAAGAGATCGCCCAGGCCAAATTTGCTAATGGCATCCGGGCCAAAAGCCTTCAAATCGGCCAGTGGATAAGTCATGACAAAACCCAGATCATAATGGCGAAGGGATTCGTTAAAATCAAAGATCCCCGTGAATGAAATAACGAGCATGGCCAGGGCGAGAAGGGGGGGATTCAAGGGATTAAACCCGATCCCACCGAATATCTGTTTTGCCACGATAATGGCAATTAACGTCCCCAGAGCAATAACCCACCAGGGAGCGGTAGCCGGCATGAGCATGCCCAGCAGGAGCCCGGTGACCGCAGCGCTTCCGTCGCCAACGGAAGCAGGCTTTTTCAAGATCAGATTCCAGACGACTTCCCATATCATTGCACAGGCCATTGCAAAGGCAATTACCCCGAGAGCCGGTGCGCCATACTGGCTAATGCCCATCAACACGGCCGGAAGTGCGGCAATCATAATATGGTAATTCTTTGTCGATATCTTGCTGCCGTCGTGCCAATAAGGCGCGTGGGCCACAACAAGTTTCTTTTGACTACTCATTGGCTGCCTCCGCAGTTTCGATCAGGCTAAGTTCATATTTTCCTAACTTAATATACTGAAAAATCGGAATTCTGGACACACACACATAAGAACACAACCCACACTCAATGCAGCAATGAAGGTCATACATAGCTGCGGCATCCTCGTAAAGGCGAGCCTCCAGGAACCTGACGAGCATGTTCACCGGAATCTTGACCGGACAGATCCTGATACATTCACCGCAATTGATGCACGGATAATCCGTGGTCTGGGCGCTATCGGCGTCATCCTGAACCACGATACCATCTGTGTCGGGCTCCAGTCCCAGGTCTTCGGAATAGGTGGCCGCTCCCCTCATGGGGCCGCCCAGGATGAGACGATCCCGATCGTTCAGTGAGACATTGCAGGCTTGAAGCACATCCTTTATCGGGGTGCCGATTCGAGCTCTCACATTAGTGGTGCTTCCGTCTTTACCAGCTACCGTGACGACCTTGGTAACGCAGAGCCTGCCGGTCTCAAACGCTGTCCCTAATGCTGCCACGGCTTCTGCATTAATAAAGAAAACCCCCTCATCCTCCACTGTATCACCGGCAGATACCACCCGGCCTATCACATCCTTCATAATCATATGAGGAAGGCTGTTCGGGTAGGTGGCCCTTACCACTTTCACTTCTGCGCCTGTAGTATTGGCCTGTTGAACCAGGTTTTCCGGCACTGCAATAAGAATCCGGTCTGCTCCCGTCATTTGTTTAAGGGCGTCAATACCGCTTTTGATGCCGGCCGCCTCGTTTTGAACCACACACTGGTTTGCTGTAAGGAGTAAATCCTGATCCATCCCGGCGATGACGATGGTTCGTAAGGTATTTTCGGGATCAGCAAATGCCTTGAAGGAAGGGCTGCCGGGTGCGTATTCAAAAAACTTAAGGCCTGTATCAAGGGTTGGGGTCTTATTGAAGCTATCATCCCATTCGTCTTGGCTGCCGGCGTCGATGGTGATAGCCGTATATCGTTGCCCAAGGGTTCCTACATGTGGGGCCATGGCCGATATGGTGCCGGTAACCGATGAGATAACATACTCATCACTGTCTGGAGCTGCAGAAAGTCGTTGCCCGGTCTTGACCGCATCACCGACTTTGAGCGCACTTGCACGTCCTCCGTTTTCGGGCTCTTTCAACAACAGGATTACCTTGCTTGGAACCGGAAGATCTCGGATCTGATCCGGTATCAAGTTGTACTGTAACCTCGGCTTCACCAAACCTATAAATGATTTTTTTATCATAAGCTCAACCCTTTGTTTTAGAATTCCATTAGCAGCTTGCTACATAATATGACAAGCGGCACACTCAACCGGACCGGCCCCGCTGTCCTCATGGCAGCCTTTGCAATTGGTGTGCAGGGCATCACCCCTCTTGGGATCGCTGTCCGGGCCATGACAATCCTCCCCGCTACACGACTGAGATTCATCCTGTTCTTCGTGATGGCAATCATCGCACGCAATACCATAGCCCGCGTCGTCCGTGTGTGTCTTGTGATCAAACAGAATTTTTCCCGCAGTGCTCTTCAACATGAGCCTTACGGGTTCTTCGGGTGTTTTTTGCGGGAAAGCCGCGTAGCAGACGACACCCACTACGAGCAAGATTGCCGCAAGGGCAAATGCCAATGCTTGTCCATTCTTTGAGCTCATTTTTTCTCACATTCCTTTCGCTGAACCTGACTTGTTGAAAGGGTGGATTTCCACAAGATTTGTAAACTTAGGGGGTAATCGCGTCTGGCTAGATAATGTGCAATCGGTGTGAGATACAGCATATGTACCCTTTCTCCGCAACGTGTTTGAAATAATGAACAGGAGCCAAAAACACGAAATAAGGTTGGCCCCCCTATATGACAACAACCGACTAATGTCAAGAAGAAATTTGCTACAACGTAGTGACTTATTTGTTGATTGTCACAGGCAGTCGTGATGCCTGATTTGCCTGCCGGTCGGAAACGATAGTTGGTCCAAGGATTTTCGTGTGGGCCTAAGACCTTCCCGTCCCTCCTGTTCTATATTAATGGTAGGGCTGGTTTCAAGTTCTTGGTTTTGGTTTTGCTGCTTGCAAAATGGTTTTACGATCAAGTCGTTTCTTCAGGCAACCCGCGTCCGGAAAAAGACCTTGACAAATTCGGTTAGAGGCGGTATGGGGGAAGACTCTTAACGCCATCTCCATAGTGATCTTGATTGATTTGCTGCACCCAAGCAGAAGAATCTCTCAACAAGTTTAGAGCCTTGCAGCGCAGATTAGAGCTTACTTTTTCAGAACATCATAAGTAATAAGCAAAGCAAGACTCTTTTTATGGTCAGTATGGTTTATGATTGCCAAATCGACAGGTAATGTTTTAGGAGTTTGCCGTTTAACAATTTTTTGACAACCCAGTGTTTGGCACTGGAACGACAGGAGGTTCGATATGGCAGGTAAAGACGTCGTCGGATCCGTATTGATTGCGGGCGGGGGCATTGTCGGTATGCAGGCCGCCCTCGATTTAGCTGACTCAGGTTTTTATGTTCACCTGGTGGAAAGGTCCCCGGGAATCGGCGGAATCATGGCCCAACTCGATAAGACCTTTCCTACCAATGAGTGCGCTATGTGAATCATCTCCCCCAAGCTGGTCGAGGTCGGCCGGCACACCAACATCAGCCTCATCACCCTTGCTGACGTAGACAGCATCAGCGGTGAGCAAGGAAACTTCCAGGTCAAGGTTATCAAGCATCCACGGTATGTTGATGAAGACAAGTGCGTGGGATGCGGTATCTGCGCTCAAAAGTGTCCAAAGAAGGTAAAGAATGAGTTTAACCTGGGCATGGACAAACGCAAGGCCATTTATGTCCCCTTTGCCCAGACAGTGCCCTTGAAGTACACCATTGACAGAAAGGCCTGCATATACTTCAAATCGGTAGATGCGGGCAAAAAGGGCAAATGTAATGCCTGCGCAAAATTTTGCGAAAACGACGCTATTGATTTCGAGCAGAAGGAAACGATCCTCGATCTTAACGTCGGCTCTGTCATCCTTGCACCGGGCTTTCAGGCCTTTGATCCCTCGAAGTATGAGGCCTACCATTACACCAACTTCAAGAACGTGGTGAGCAGCATGGATTTTGAGCGAATACTCGCTGCCACAGGCCCAACAGGAGGCCATCTGATTCGCCCCTCTGACAAAGAAGAGCCCAAATCGATTGCCTGGTTCCAGTGTGTTGGCTCAAGAGATGTCAATAGGTGCGACAATGCCTATTGCTCCTCGGTCTGCTGCATGTATGCGGTCAAAGAGGCCATGATTGCAATGGAACATGCCCATAATCCTTTGGATGCCGCCATCTTCTATATGGACATGCGCACCTATGGCAAGGATTTTGAAAAATATTACAATCGCGCCAAAGACGATATGGGCATGCGCTTTATCCGGTGCAGGGTCCACAGCGTGGAAGAGAATGAGGATAAGAGCCTTAAGATTCGCTATGTGGACGAACAAGGCAATATCAAGTTTGAGAATTTTGACATGATCGTCCTTTCCGTGGGCATTGAGTCGTCGGCAACCGCCATCGAGTTGGGAAACAAGATGGGCAT